>NZ_RZQP01000119.1:0-19000 GCF_003998165.1 Mesorhizobium sp. M7A.F.Ca.US.007.01.2.1
ACACCGGTCAGATCGCCGAATTCTTCGATGAGAGCTGGCCTGCCGATATAATAGCCCTGGCCGATCTCGCAGGCTTCGGCGTCCAGGAATTTCAGTTCGCCGAGCGTCTCGACCCCCTCCGCCAGAACCGGCAGGCCGAGACCGCGTCCAAGTCCCAGGACGGCGCGCACGATCGCCGCGACCTGGCCGTTCTTGTCGACCGACTTGATGAAGGAGCCATCGATCTTGATCTTGTCGAAGGGGAAGGCGCGGAGGTTGGAGAGCGAGGAATAGCCGGTTCCAAAATCGTCCATGGCCACGCGCACGCCCAGCGCCTTGACCTGCCGCAAGGTGGCCAGCGCCCGCGGCATGTCCTTGACAAGCGCCGTCTCGGTGATCTCAAGCTCGAGCCTGCCGGGCGCCAGGCCGGAATTCAGCAATGTTTCGTGGACCTTGCGGCTGAAATTCGTGTTGTGGAGCTGCACCGCCGAAACGTTGACGGCCACTGTCAGCGGATTTTCCCAGCGGGCGGCTTCCTCGCAGGCAGCCGTCAGCACCCATTCGCCAATCTGGCCAATGGCGCCGCTGTCTTCGGCCACCGGGATGAATATGGCCGGCGACACGTCGCCGCGCGTCGGATGCCGCCAGCGGACCAACGCTTCGAAGCCGACCATCTTTCCGCTGCTGATCTCTTTCTGCGGCTGGTAGACGAGATAGAACTCCTGGCGTGCGACCGCCTGGCGCAGTTCGTGCTCCATGACGCGCTTGTCGCGGGCCTCGGCCCCCATCGATGCTTCGAAATAACGGTAAGTGTCCTTGCCTTCGGTCTTGGCCCGGTAGAGTGCCGTATCGGCGTGGCTTATCAGGCTGGCCTGGTTTTCGGCATCCGACGGATACAGCGCAATGCCGATGCTTGCCGACACAAGGCCGCCGCCGACCGAGAGCCGGTTTTCCTCGCGCATGGCGGTCAGCACGGCGTTGGCGATACGGCCCGCCTCCAACGGGTCGGCCAGGTTCGGCGCGATGATGGCGAACTCATCGCCGCCCAGCCGCGCCACCATCTGCCCTGGACGAAGGATACCGGTCGCGCACTGCGCAACCTTCTGCAGCATGGCGTCGCCTGCGCCGTGCCCATACAGGTCGTTGACCTCCTTGAACCGGTCGAGATCAAGCAGCAGAAGCGCAAGCTGGCCGCCTTTCCTGGTCCGGACCATCGCAGCGATTTCCGTCTCCAGCCGGCCGGAAAAGCTGCGGCGATTGGCCAGTCCGGTCAATGGATCGAAATGGGCAAGCCGCAGGATCTCCTGTTCCGCCTTCTTGCGCTCGCGAATGTCGCGGACCGCGACCACGTTGTGCGGTTTGCCACAGTAGTCGATGCTCCTGGCGATCAGCTCGACAGGAATGCTCGTGCCATCGCGACCGCTCAATTCGGCCTCCTGCGGCTGTTCGCCGAAGCCCGACATATCGGATCCGAAGAGATCGCCAAGCTGCATTCCGTTCAGGGTCGCTGTTGCTATGCCCGTCAGTGCCGCAATGCTGTCATTGGCACTGATGATGCGGTTGCCGTCGCAGACGATCAGCCCCTCCACGGCGGCATTGGCCAGGCCGTGCATGCGGTCGACCTCGAGCTTCTGGCGACGGAAGCGCAAATCGATCCACAGCGCCGATGCCGACAGAACCAGGATCACCAGTGTGGCGGCGGCGGCCGCGAAAGCCTGCGAGGTCGGCTCGATCGTGTATTCGGATATGACGATCGAGGGATCGGGGAAGATCGAGACGGCACCCATACCGATGAAATGCAGGGTGCAGATCGCCAGCGTCAGCAGCACCGCGCCGCCGGATGTCGCCTTCAAGGAGGGGCGGCGCTGCACGACACGCAGCGCCAGCGCCGCGAGCGTTACGCCGGCCAGCAGGGAAACGGCGACAAGCAACAGGTTCCACTCGATACGGCCCTGAACCTCGAACGCCGCCATGCCGATGTAGTGCATGGCTGCGATACCGCCGCCCAGCACGGCGCCGCCGACGAGATGATAGTCGAACTCATCCCGCAAGGTGGCGATCCACATGCCGGCTGCCGTCAAAGTGACCGAAGCAGCGAGCGAAAGCACGGAGAGTGCCGGATCATAAGCACTGGGTATGCCCGGTGTGAATGCGAGCATGGCGATGAAGTGCGTTGCCCAGATGCCAAAGCCGGTCGAAGTGGCCGCGATCATCAGCCAGGCAAGCCGGTTCCGATCTGTGGAACGGCTTATGTGCTGAAGCAGGTTGACAGCAGAGAAGCAGGAAATTCCGCAGATCAACGCGGCGAGTGCGACCAGTCTCAGATCATGTTCGTTGACGATACAATTGTAGACCGTCAGCATTTATTTCACCTGAGCTTTGGAAATAAACAGGGCAGCAGGATTGAGTAGCGCGTTGCCGTTGAAGGATCGATAAAGTCGGCTGCAACCTTGGCGTGTCTCTTCGGGTTGCTGCGGCTGCAATCAGGGCTGACACGCCGAAAGCCAGCTTGACGGTCCCGACGGTGGTTCCTGGCGCGCTTGTCGTCGCGCTAAGCCGGCTAACCGCATCGCTTCCCATGCCTCCAAGCGGAGGCGAGCGTTGCGTCAGGTAAAGGGTGAAGTTCGTCGATCTGCAACAAAACCGTTGTCTGATTGTCATGAGCGACACATATTGCCTTCGCGGGAGTGCCCCCTTTCGCCAATGACAAACGGGAGATGAAACATGAAGTCCTTCGGCTTCGCGGCCGGTGTTGCCGCTACCTTTATGACGCTTTCCTCAACCTCCGCTTTTGCCGTCACGCAGATCAGTTGGTGGCACGCCATGACTGGCGCCAATGCCGAAGTCGTCGACAAGATCTCCAAAGATTTCAATGCCAGCCAGAGCGACTATGAGCTCGTTCCGGTGTTCAAAGGCACGTATCCCGAGACGCTGAATGCCGGCATTGCCGCCTACCGCGCGGGCCAGGCGCCAGACATCATCCAGGTGTTCGACGTCGGCACCGGCGTGATGATGGCGGCCGAAGGTGCCATCAAGCCCGCAGCCGATGTGTTGACCAGCGCTGGAATGACCTTCGACAAGAGCCAGTATCTGCCAGGCATAGTCGGCTATTATTCGAAGCCGGACGGCACCATGCTCTCCTTCCCCTACAACTCCTCCTCGCCGATCCTTTATTACAACAAGGATATCTTCAAGAAGGCTGGTCTCGACGTCGATAGCCCACCCAAGACCTGGAATGAAGTGTGGGAAGACGCCAAGAAGATCAAGGCGAGCGGCGCGGCCGCCTGCGGCTACACCTCGACCTGGCTGACCTGGATACATCTGGAGAATTTCGCGGCCTGGAATGACGTGTCATGGGCCACCCAGCAGAACGGTCTGGCCGGCGGCGATGTCGAGCTCAAGATCAACGCGCCGATTTTCGTCAACCATTTCCAGGCGCTGGCGGACCTCGCCAAGGACGGCACCTTCAAATATGGCGGCCGCACCTCCGAAGCCAAGCAGATCTTCCTTGCGGGCGAATGCGGGATCATGACCGAATCGTCCGGCGGACTTGGCGATATCGTCAAGTCCGGCATGAATTACGGCATTGGCCAATTGCCGTATGACAGCGACGCCAAGGGTGCGCCGCAGAACACGACGCCGGGTGGCGCCAGCCTGTGGGTTTTCGCGGACAAATCCGATGAGGAATACAAGGGCGTCGCGGCCTTCTTCGCCTACCTGTCGAAGACCGAGGTGCAAGAATACCTGCACCAGAAGTCGGGTTATCTGCCGGTAACGCTGGCGGCTTATGAAGCGACCAAGAAGTCCGGTTTCTATGACAAGAATGTCGGCCGCGAGACCCCGATCCTGCAGATGACGGGTAAGACGCCGACCGACAATTCCAAGGGCGTACGTCTGCCGAATCTGCCGCAGGTGCGCGATATCCAGAACGAGGAGTTCGAGAAGATGCTCGCCGGCCAGCAGACCGCGCAGCAGGCGCTCGACAATGCGGTTACGCGTGGCAATGCCGCGATCAAGGAAGCGCTGGGGAATTAGAGCGAGCGCAGGTCCTTGCTCTACGGCGCACCTACCTGTCCCGCCGGGCATCTCCCCTCGGTGAGGGGAGTTTTGCCGTCCTTTGCGATTTCGCCAATGGTCGATGATGTCCAGTCCGAAACGCTCATCAAAGCCATCTTGGCGGAGAGGGGTGCCGCATGGTGCCCCCCGCCTCATCACCTCGGAGTGGCTCCGTGACCCCTCGCGTCGTGTTCCCCAACAAGGTCCTTCCCTACCTGCTTGTGGCGCCGCAACTGGCCATCACGCTCGTTTTTTTCTACTGGCCGGCCGGTCAGGCGTTCTACCAATCCATGCTCAGGCAGGATCCGTTCGGGCTGAGGACCAAGTTCGTCTGGTTCGCCAATTTCAGGAAAGTGCTTGCCGATCCGGCCTACCTGAACTCGATCAAGGTCACGGTGGTGTTTTCCCTTGCGACCGCTATCGTCGCCATGTGCGTGGCGCTCCTGCTGGCGGTCATGGCAGAGAAGGTGGTGCGCGGCAAAGGTCTCTACCGCACGCTCTTGATCTGGCCCTACGCGGTGGCGCCGGCGATTGCCGGTATGCTGTGGCTGTTCCTCTTCAACCCTTCGATCGGGTCGCTGGCCTACATGCTGAGGAGTTTCGGCATCGCCTGGGATCCACTGCTCAATGGCACCCACGCCATGATCCTGCTGGTGTCCGCCGCTGCCTGGAAGCAGATAAGCTACAATTTCCTGTTCTTCGTCGCCGGCCTGCAGGCGGTGCCGAAAGCCTTGATCGAGGCCGCGGCCATGGACGGCGCCGGCGAGACCAAGCGATTCTGGACCATCGTCTTCCCGCTGCTTGCGCCGACGACCTTCTTCCTGCTGGTCGTCAACACCGTCTATGCCCTGTTCGACACGTTCGGCATCGTCCATGCCGTCACCGGGGGCGGTCCGGGCAAGACGACTGAGACGCTGGTCTACAAGGTCTACAATGACGGCTTCGTCAATCTGATCCTCGGTGACTCGGCGGCGCAGTCGGTCATCCTGATGATCATCGTCATCTCGCTCACCGCCATCCAGTTCCGCTATGTGGAACGCAAAGTCCATTACGGCTGAGGGCGAGCGATGATCGGCCAGTCACCGCTCCGCACCGTCATCGCCCACGCCGTGCTGATTCTCGGCATATTGATCGTCGCCTTCCCGATCTACTACACATTCGTTGCCTCGACGCAGACGCTGCAAACGATCCTCAGGCCGCCATTGCCGCTCCTGCCCGGCGATCAGCTCTGGAACAATTACAGCGAGGCATTGTTCGGCGGTGTCGGCCGCATCGGCGGCGTCAGCGTCGGCAGGCTGCTGCTCAACACGACGATCATGGCGCTCGGCATCGCGGTGGGAAAGATATTCATCTCGATCCTGTCTGCCTATGCGATCGTGTTCTTCCGCTTTCCGCTGCGCATGATCTTCTTCTGGCTGATCTTCATCACCCTGATGCTCCCCGTCGAGGTGCGCATCCTGCCAACCTACAAGGTGATGGTCGATCTCGGCATGATCGACACTTATGCCGGCCTGATCATCCCGCTGATCGCCTCGGCCACCGCCACGCTGCTGTTTCGACAGTTTTTCATGACGATTCCTGGCGAATTGGTTGAGGCGGCGCGGGTCGATGGTGCGGGGCCGTGGCGCTTCTTCTTCGATATCCTGTTGCCGCTGTCGCGGACAAATATCGCGGCGCTGTTCGTCATCCTCTTCATTTATGGCTGGACACAGTATCTGTGGCCGTTGCTCATCACCAACAGCAGCAACATGAACACGATCGTCATCGCGCTCAGAAAGATGGTCTCCTTCGCCGATGCCGATACGCAATGGCACCTGGTCATGGTTACAGCGATGCTGGCCATCGTGCCGCCGATCCTGGTCGTGGTGCTGATGCAACGCTGGTTCGTTCGCGGCCTGGTCGATTCCGAAAAGTGAGAAGCTGATGGCGACCGTCGATCTGAAGGATGTGAAGAAGGTCTACCCCAGCGGTTTCGAGGCCGTGAAGGGCGTTTCAATCGCGGTTCCCGACAAGGAGCTTTGCGTGCTGGTCGGCCCGTCGGGTTGCGGCAAGTCCACGCTGCTCAGAATGATCGCCGGGCTTGAAACCATCTCCTCGGGAACAGTTGCGATCGACGGCAAGATCGTAAACTCAACCGGTCCGACCGAGCGTGACATCGCCATGGTGTTCCAGAACTACGCGCTCTATCCGCATATGAAAGTCTACGACAACATGGCCTATGGGCTGCGCAACCGCGGCACGCCGAAAGATGAGATCGACAGCCGGGTCCGCGCGACGGCGAAAATACTGGAACTTTCGGCGCTGCTCGACCGCCGCCCGCGCGAGCTTTCCGGCGGCCAGCGCCAGCGTGTCGCCATGGGTCGTGCCATTGTGCGCAATCCGAGGGTTTTCCTTTTCGACGAGCCGCTTTCCAATCTCGATGCCAAATTGCGTGGCCAGATGCGCGTCGAGATAAAGAACCTGCAGCGCTCGCTTGGCGTCACGTCGGTCTATGTCACACATGACCAGCTCGAGGCGATGACGTTGGCCGACATCCTCGTCGTCATGAATGCCGGACTGGTCGAGCAAATGGGGGCGCCGCTCGACGTCTACGAAAGGCCGGCCTCGACCTTCGTCGCTTCCTTCATTGGCGCGCCGCCGATGAATCTCCTGCCCCTTTCGCAAGGCCCGGCTGGTCCGGCGCTGGCTGATGGCAAGACGATTGAATTTGCGCCTGCGAACGCCGTCACGCTCGGCTTCCGCCCCGAGGATGCCGACGTCACCTTCGGGGCCGAGGCACCGTCCGGCGCTCTCATCCTGCCGGCGCTGGTCGAGGCAGTCGAACCGGTAGGCGCCGAAAGTTTCCTTCACTGTGCTGCAGGTGGCAGCAGGATCGTCGTGCGGGTCGCGGGTCGCGCCACCGCCACGGTTGGCAACCAATTGCGCGTGGTTGCCAAGGCAGAAAAGCTGCACTGGTTCGATCAGGCCGGAAAGCGCGTCGGCTAATCAGAAAGATAGGCCTACGCTCCACCCACGCGGCGTTCAGGCGAAGACATGCGCCTTTCCCGATACAGTCAGCCGGACGATCTCGCCGACCGCCGGCGCGTCCATGCCCGGTTTGCGCAGGACCAGCGGCGTGTTGCCGATCGCTGCCGCATCGGGCGGATCGGCATTGTTCAAGAGCCGCACCGCGACCGTGCACATCGAGCCGGCGAATTCGGATTCCGTCACCTCGCCGAACAGCATGTCCGAGGTGCCGGACATACCCTCGCGCGACGTTCTCTTCAGCGCGATCTGCTCCGGGCGAAGCATGATGCGGGCGATATCGCGGCTGTCATGGGTGTCGACCGCGATGCGGCCGAGCGGCGAGTTGGCGAAGCCATTTGATATCTTGGCCGGCAGGATGATGGCGTCGCCGAGGAATTCGGCGATCATCCTGTCCTTCGGCTTGAGATAGAGCTCGCGCGGCGTGCCGATTTGCGAGAACTTGCCGTCGCGCATCACCGCGACCTGGCTGGCGAAGGACAGCGCTTCGGCCTGGTCGTGCGTCACCAGGATGGTGGTGATGCCGGCGGCCTCCAGAAGTTCGGCCACCGCCTTGCGCATCGAGGCGCGCAGGCCGGTATCGAGCGCCGAGAACGGCTCATCGAGAAGCATCAGCCTGGGCTTCATCGCCATGGCCCGGGCCAGCGCCACACGCTGCTGCTGGCCGCCGGAAAGCTCGTGCGGGCGGCGTTTGAGGATCGCCTTGTCGAGCCCGACGATATAGGCGAGCTCGACGATGCGCTCAGCGCGCTTGTCCTCGCCGCGGCCCATGCCGAAACCGATATTGTCGCCAATGGTCAGATGCGGAAACAGGGCACCATCCTGCGCCACCACACCGATGCCTCGGCGATACGCCGGCACCGCAGCGCCGCCGTTGGCCAATATGGCACCGTCGAGCGTGATGTGGCCCTGGTCCGGAGCCTCGAAGCCGGCAATCAGCCGCAGCAGGGTCGTCTTGCCGCAACCGGAAGGACCGACGATCGCCGTGCGGCTGCCGCTGGCGACGCTCAGGTCGACGCCGGCAAGGGCCGCCACGGGACCGTATTGCTTGTGCAGGCCGCTGATTTCGAGAAAGCTCATCGTCCGGCCATCCGTTTCGACTGGACATAGAGCAGCCAGGTCAAGGGCAGCGACATCGCCACCATGATGAAGGCGTAGGGTGCCGCCGAGGCATAATCAATCTCGCCACTGTAGGACCAGAAAGCCATCGCCAGCGTGCGGGTGCCGTTCGGTGCCAGCATCTGGGTGGCGGTCAGTTCGTTCATGATGCCGAGCGCCACCAGGGCCATGCCGGCCGCGGCACCCGGCGCCGACAGGCGGATCGTCGTCGACCACAGCGCCTGCAGCGGCGGCCGGCCGAGGCTGGAAGCGGCGCGTTCGAGCTCGACCGGCGCCTGCGCGATCGATGCCCGCAGGCTGACCAGCGCGCGCGGCAGGAACATCAGCGCATAGGCAACCAGGATGGTGAACAAGGTCTGGTAGAGCGGCAGCGCGATGCGTACGGTGATAGTGACCAGCGCCAGTGCGATGACGACCCCGGGCAGCGAGCCGACGATGTAGTTGCAGCCCTCCAGAAGACGCTGCAATGGCCCCGGCGCGCGGATCGAGATCCAGGCCATCGGCATGGCGGCGACGGTGGCGAGCAACGCGCCGGCGAGCGCCAGGAACAGCGTCTGGCCAAGCGCCAGGCCGATCTCGTCCAAGCGCCAGACAGCGGCGCCGCCGGCGGCAAGCCAGCCGCCAATGGTGACGAACGGCACGCCGAGCGCCAAAAGCGTAATGACGACAAGCAAGAGCAGGCTAGGCAGGGTGGCGCGTCCGAGGCTTGTGCGTTGCTGATGGCGCGCCGCGCCGGAGCCGACACGGGCATAGCGCTCCTCGCCGCGCACCAGCACTTCGAGGCCGAGCAGCACGAAGCAGCAGCTGACCAGCACGCCGGCCAGCATGTTGGCGGCCGGTCCATTGAAGGTCGACTGGAACTGGTCGACGATCGCCGTGGTGAAGGTGTCGAAGCGGATGAAGACATAGAGGCCGTACTCGGCCAGCAGATGCAGGCCGACCAGCAGCGAGCCGCCGCAGATGGCGAGCCGCAATTGCGGCAGCACGACCCGCCAGAACACGCGCCCGGGCCCAAGGCCGAGTGCGGCGGCGGCGTCCTCCAGGGCGGGATCGAGACGGCGCAACGCCGCCGACACCGGCAGATACAGGAACGGGAAATAGGCGATCACGGAAACCAGCACGCCGGCCCACAGGCCGTGCAGTCCCGGCACCATGGTGACCCAGGCATAGCTGTGCACAAAGGCCGGGATGGCGAGCGGCGCCACGCACAGCCAGGCCCAGAGCCGGGCGCCCGGCAGGTCGCTGCGCTCGGTCAACCAGGCCAGCGAAACCGACAGCACGATGGTGATCGGCACCGAGAGCGCGACCAGCAGGACAGTGTTGACCAGAAGCTCGCCGACACGCGGCCGGAAGACCAGTGCCGAGACTGTTTCCCAGCCGGTCTGCACCGCGATCCAGATGATGAAGGCAAGCGGCACCAGCGCCAGCAGCGCAACGAAGATGGCGGCGAGGACCAGCCAAAGCGGTGCGCGTCGCCGAGCCCTTCGGCCTGTGCCCGAAGGCAGGCCCGAATGCGCGAGATCGACCGCGGACTGCATCAGGTCAGACGCCGTGCCGTTGCCGTCCAGCGGCAGCAATTGAAAGACCGCGATCGCGGTCGGGAACACAGCGTGTCGTCATCGACGAATGCCATCTCGAAAAACAAAATCACTCCCGCGGAAGGCGAATTCCCGCGGGAGCGTGGTCGGGTGTCCTTTTAGGACGAATGGCAACTAAAGCAAGCCGGCTGCCGTCATCAGATCGGTGACCTTCTTGGAGTTCAGCGTCGTGGCATCGACCTTCGGCGCCTGCAGATCGGCGAGCGGCACCAGCTTCGGGTTGGAGTCCGCACCCTTGCCGACCGCGTACTCGAAGGAATCGCCGGTTTTCAGCACGTCCTGACCGCCTTTGCCTGTCAGCCATTTCAGGAACGCCTGGGCTTCCTTCGGATGCTTGCTCGAAGCCAGCACACCGCCGCCGGAGATCGAGACGAAGGCGCCCGGATCCTGGTTCTTGAAATAGTGCAGCGCGACATTCTTGCTGTTTTCGCCGGTCTTGGCCTGATCGCCGAAATAGTAATAGTGATAGATCACGCCGCCTTCGATCTCGCCGGCATTGACCGCCTTCATCACCGTGCTGTTGCCCTTGTAGGCGGTGAAATTGGTTTTCATCGCCTTCAGCCAGTCGGCGGTAGCGGCTTCACCTTTGAGCTGGAGCAGGGCGCTGACGATGGCCTGGAAATCGGCGCCCGAGGGGGAGGCGGCCCAACGGCCTTTCCAGCTCGGATCGGCGAGGTCCAGCATCGACTTGGGCAACTGGTCGGCAGTCAGCTTGGTCTTGTTATAGGCAAAGACCGTGCTGCGCGCGGCAACGCCGACCCATTTGCCGCTGGCCGGCTGATAGTCCTGGGGAACCTGCGCCAGCGTGTCCGCGTCGACCGGCGCGAACAGGCCGGCGCTTTCGACCAGCGCCATGGCCGGTGAGTTTTCGGTCAGGAAGACGTCTGCGGGCGAAGCAGCGCCCTCGGCGACGATCTGGTTGGAGAAATCGCTGTCGCCGCCATTGCGCACGGTGACCTTGATGCCTGTTTCCTTGGTGAAGCCTTCGGCCCACGCCTTGGTCAGGCTTTCGTGCTGGGCGTTGTAGACAATGATGCCATCCTCTTCCGCCTTTGCCGGACCGGCGATGAGGCTGATTGCCAGCGCGGCGGCGCCGGCGAGGGTGGAAAGAGCGTATTTCATGGCATTGTCCTCGATTTCGGGGGTCCTGGGTCTGTCACGGCTGCACCTATCGATACATGACAGCTATAGTCAACATTGTTGATGTGCTTCAATCGGTCGCTGACGTGCAAAGGTCGGTGCCGAACGGACAATTCCGCGTGATGCTCACGGTTCGGCGGTGCCGCAAACTTTCGTGATTTGCCGACAGTTTGGCTTGGACATTATTTCGCCGGCCACGTAACAAATCAGCGCCGAGACGCGAAAATCGGGGAGTGAACTCTTGTGAGCGGCAAGGACGAGGCCGAACTTTCCCGGCTGATGCGGGCCGCGATCGCGGGAGATGAAAGGGCTTACGCCGACTTTCTGCACCGGATTGCCGCGCTGGTTCGCGGTTTTGCCAGGCGCAAGATCGTGCAGGGCGGGGTCGATCCCGAGGATGTCGTGCAGGAAACCTTGCTGGCCATTCATGTGAAACGGCATACCTGGCGTCAGGATGCGCCGGTGTTGCCGTGGGTCTATGCGATTGCCCGCTTCAAGCTGATCGATGCGTTCAGGCGGCGCGGACGGCGCATCGAGATCGACGTCGACGATATCGCCGAGACGTTCGCCGAGCCGGAAACCGAGACCGTCAGCGAGCGCGACATCAACCGTGCATTGGACGGTCTGTCGCCGGCTCAGCGCTCCGTGGTCTCGGCCGTGTCGGTGGAAGGGCGGTCCATCGGCGAGACGGCGGCAAAGTTCGGCATCAGCGAGACGGCGGTGCGGGTGTCGCTGCATCGCGGACTTGCCGCGATAGCCAAGCGATTCGGGCAGGGGCGGTTCGGGCGGGAATGACATGAGAACGGACGATCTCATCAAGGCGCTGGACGCCGATGCAACCAGCAAGGCGATGCCGCTGCAATCGGCCTGGTGGCTGGCCGCCGGTGCGGCAGCGGTGATCGCGGCCGTCGTTTTCCTGCTGACCATCGGCCCACGCCCGGATTTCATGGCGGCCGCGCACACGATGCGCTTCCTTTCCAAATTCGTCTTCACCATCGTGCTTGCCGTCAGCGCCTTCGCCCTGATCCGCGCCTTGTCGACACCGGGTGCGTCGACGGGCCGGGCGATGGCTGGGATGGCTGCGGCGCCAGTGCTGGTAGCCGTGGCGGTGGTTCTGGAGCTTTTCATGGTGCCGGAGGCGCTGTGGGGAACCAAAATGGTCGGCTCCAACATGATGATCTGCATGGCTTTCATCCCGCTGATCGGCCTCGGTCCGCTTGCCATCTTCCTGTGGATGCTGCGCTACGGGGCGCCGACACGGCCGGTGCTTGCCGGTGCGGTGGCAGGCCTGCTCGCCGGCGGGCTGGCGGCAACCTTCTATGCCGCCCACTGCTTCGACGATTCGCCGCTTTTCGTCGCCACCTGGTACACGATAGCCATTGCAGCGCTCGCATTGCTTGGCGCGCTCGGCGGACGGTTTTTCGTGCGCTGGTAGCGTTGCGCCACGCTCGCCCGCTCGCGCATACCGATCCTTAATCATGCCGGCAATTGTTTGCCGGTTAGCGATGGCACCGGAATGCCTGACGCAACCTTTCCTTAAAATCGATCCGCCAAGGTTGAGGCGAGAACATGCGTTTGCGCACGGGGGTGGCACGTATCGTGATGTGGCGAGGATTGACCAGCCGAGAATCTCTTGGGCGTGCAGGGCTGGCGTTGCTCGTCGCCGGCCTGGGCGTGCTGGCGGCCTCGATCCTGCTGTCGCACCTGGACCTGGGCACCGAAGCCTTGAAACTCTGCCTGCAGATCGCGATGGCAGTGGCGGCGGGCGCGCTGTTCCTCGCTGCCCTGTCCACCCGCAGGATCAGCATGGATCGCCAACAGATCGCCGAGAGCGAGCTGCGCTTCCGCCGCGCCATGGAGGATTCAGCGATCGGTATCGTCGTTGTCGGTCTCGATGGGCGCATCCGCCAGACCAATCCGGCCTTCGCGGCCATGCTTGGCTACACAAGCGAAGAGATCGAGACGCTGACTTTCTTCCAGATCACGCATCCCGACGACCAGCAGATCGGGCGGGAGACGATGGACGATCTGAAGGCGGGCACGGTCAATTCCTTCCATTTCGAGAAGCGCTATCTCCGCAAGGACGGAACGCCCGTCTGGGCCCATCTTGCCGGTTCGGTCATTCGCGATGAGACCAGCGGCCGCCCGCTCTATCTCGTCTCGCAAATCGAGAACATCGACGCTCGCAAGCAGGCCGAGGCGCGCATTGCCGAAGCGGAAACGCGTTGGAATTTCGCGCTCGCCGGCGCCGGCCAGGGCGTCTGGGACCTCGACATGGGCAAGGGCGGCACGACCTATTCCTCGACCTGGGTCAAGATGCTGGGCTATGCGGATGGCGAGCTCGATGGCGACACCGACCGCTGGCTGACGATGATCCATCCTGATGATCGCGAGACTGTCGCCGAAGCGGATCGCGCTCATCTCGAGGGCAAGACACCGTTCTTTGAGGCCGAGTTCAGGATGCGCCACAAGGATGGCCACTGGGTGTGGATCCTCGACCGCGGCAAGGCCATCGAACGTGATGAGGATGGACGGCTGATCAGGGCCATCGGCAGCTTGACCGACATCACCCGCCGCAAGGAGGCCGAAGAGCGCCTCACCGTGTCGGCGGCAATGCTTGCCGATGAAAAGGAGCGGCTGAGGGTGACGCTGCAATCGATCGGCGATGCCGTCATCTGCACCGATGCCGCAAACCGGATCACCTTCATGAACCCGGTCGCCGAAAAGCTGACCGGGATTGCCGGCGGCGAGGCTCTCGGCAAGATGCTTGGCCATGTCTACTGGGCGGTCGACGAGGAGACGGGGCACAGGATCGGCGTGACCCGGCCCGCGGTTGGCGTTCATGCGCCCGCCGACCAGAACAGCCGCGCCGTCCTCATCCGGCGCGACGACACGCGCTGCAGCATCCGCCAGGTGGTGTCGCCGATCGTCAACGACCGCAACGAATTCTGCGGGCTGGTCATCGTCTTCCAGGACTTTACCGATGCGCGCGCGCTGCAGCGCCAGCTCGCCCACGCCGCGGCACACGATGCGCTGACCGGCCTTGCCAACCGCTCCAGCTTCATCCGCGCCATGGAGGACCCCGTCGGCCAGGCGCGCAAGGACGGCACCGCCGACACGACACGGTCGGTCGGCGACACGACAAGGTCGGTCGGAGGCGCCGGACATCAGTTCATGTTCATCGACCTCGACCACTTCAAACTGGTCAACGACACGGGTGGCCACGCGGCGGGAGACGCGCTGCTGAAGCGGGTTGCCGTGGCTATTCGCGGCGTGCTTGGTCCAGACGACATCGTCGCTCGCCTCGGCGGCGACGAATTCGCGGTCATTTTGAAATCGGGTTCGGCAGCCGGCGCCAAGATCGCGGCGCGCTCCATCATCGATGCGATCGGCGGGCTGGACTTCACCTGGGACGGCCGTCCTCACGTGATCGGCGCCAGCATCGGGTTGGCTGCGATCAATGCCAATTGTGGCGAGGTCGACGAGATCATCGCCAGGGCCGATGCGGCTTGCTATGCCGCCAAGGCGGCGGGCCGTGGCTGTGTCTCCGTGGCGCCCGACGCACAGATCGTGGATGGCCGGACAGAGCCACTGGCTGTGGCCTCCTGATAGACCCGCCGCTGAACCGAAAGGCTTGTCCCTGATTTGCGCCGACGATCCGCTCAGCGCGTCGGGACGGGATGCTCGCCGCGATAGTCGTAGAAGCCGCGCCCGGTCTTGCGGCCGAGCCAGCCGGCCTCGACATATTTCACCAGGAGCGGGCAAGGGCGGTACTTGGAGTCCGACAGGCCGTCATGCAGCACCTGCATGATCGACAGGCAGGTATCGAGCCCGATGAAGTCAGCCAGCTGCAGCGGCCCCATCGGATGGTTGGCGCCGAGCCGCATGGCGGTGTCGATGGCGTCAACCGAGCCGACACCCTCATAGAGCGTGTAGATCGCCTCGTTGATCATCGGCAGCAGGATGCGGTTGACGATGAAGGCAGGAAAATCCTCCGAGACCGTGATCGTCTTGTCGAGCTGCTTCACATAGGTTTTGGCTGCCTCGAAGGTCTGGTCCTCGGTGGCGATGCCGCGCACCAGTTCGACCAGCTTCATCAGCGGTACCGGGTTCATGAAATGTATGCCGATGAACCGCTCGGGCCGGTCGGTCTGCGCGGCAAGCCGCGTGATCGAGATCGACGAGGTGTTGGTCGCCAGGATGGCTTCGGGATTGAGCTGCGGACAAAGCTGGGCGTAGATCTTGCGCTTGACCGTCTCGTCCTCGGTCGCCGCCTCGATCACCAGGTCAGCACCCGCAAGATCGGCCATCGCGGGGGCGGCCGAAATGCGGCCCATCGCGTCGTTGCGCACCTTCTCGTCGAGCTTGCCGGACCCCACCTGGCGGGCCATGTTGCCGCTGATCGTGGCGATGCCCTTCTCGATGCGGTCGGGCGAGATATCGTAGATCAATACCTTGTAGCCTGAAAGCGCGGAGACATGGGCGATGCCGCCACCCATCTGGCCCGCGCCGATGATGCCGATCGTCTCGATCTTGCTCATTACACCGATCCCGTCCTGAACCCTTCCGCTTGAACTGCGAAAGCGCTCCACCTTTTATTTTACCGCAATCCCGGACGCAAAACCGCTGCGCACTTTGCTGGATTGCTTTCAGCCTTTGCGGCCTGCTTTTTGTGCGGTGCAAACTAAAAGGGCGGGGCGACTTCGTCTACCCCACCCTCACCATTTAATACGCTTTGGCAGAAAGCGTCAAAGCGCCTTTTGCAGTTCCGGCAGGATGACGAATAGGTCGCCGACGAGGCCGTAGTCGGCAACCTGGAAAATCGGCGCCTCCTCGTCCTTGTTGATGGCGACGATGACCTTGGAATCCTTCATGCCGGCAAGGTGCTGGATGGCGCCGGAGATGCCGACCGCGATGTAGAGATCGGGGGCAACCACCTTGCCGGTCTGGCCGACCTGCCAGTCGTTCGGCGCATAGCCGGCATCGACGGCGGCGCGGGAAGCGCCGACCGCGGCGCCGAGCTTGTCGGCAACCGGCAGGATGACCTCCTGGAATTTCTCCGAGGAGCCCAGCGCGCGGCCGCCCGAGATGATGATCTTGGCCGAGGTCAACTCCGGACGGTCGGTCTCGGAAAGCTTGTTCTCGATGAAGGTGGAGAGGCCCGGATTCGCCGCGGCCTTGACGGTCTCGACGGCTGCCGAGCCGCCCTCGGGGGCTGCCTGGAAGGAGGCGGTGCGCACGGTGATCACCTTCTTGGCGTCGCTCGACTGCACCGTCTGGATGGCGTTGCCGGCATAGATCGGCCGCTTGAAGGTGTCGGGCGATACGACTTCGATGATCTCGGACACCTGCGCGACATCGAGGAGCGCAGCCACGCGCGGCGCGACATTCTTGCCCGACGAGGTCGCCGGCGCGATGATGGTGTCGTAGGCGCCCGCCAGCGACACAATGAGCGCTGCCGTCGGTTCGGCCAGACGCTCGGCAAGCTCGTCGGCCTCGGCCAACAGCACCTTGCTCACGCCCTTCAGCTTGGCGGCAGCGTCCGCTGCCGGCTTGGCGCCCTTGCCGGCAACCAGCACATGCACGTCCGAGCCGATCTGCAGCGCGGCCGACAGCGCCTTGGCGGTCTGGTCGGAAAGGGTTGCGTTGTCGTGTTCTGCAATCAGAAGAATAGCCATTGATGATATTCCTGACTTTCGTCTTCGCGGCTCCCTGAAATCCGGTCAGGCCGAGTCGAAAACGGTTGGTTTCGAGAACCGGAGCGGAGCGTACTTCTGTACGTGAGCACCGGAAGCGGAGAAGCCAGCCGTTTGCAGGCCGGCCTCATCGGATTTCCTTACAGCACGCCGGCTTCGTTCTTCAGCTTGTCGACCAGCTCAGCGACGCTCTTGACCTTGACGCCTGCCTTGCGGCCGCTCGGCTCTTCGGTCTTGATGACCTTCAGCCGCGGCTTGACGTCGGCGCCGTAGTCGGCCGGGCTCTTCTCGTCGAGCTGCTTCTTCTTGGCCTTCATGATGTTGGGCAGCGAGGCATAGCGCGGCTGGTTGAGGCGAAGGTCGGCGGTAACGATCACCGGCATCTTCAGTTCCACCGTCTGCAGGCCGCCATCGACTTCGCGCGTCACCTTGGCCTTGTCGCCGTCGAGCACGATCTTGGAGGCGAAGGTTCCCTGCGCCCAGCCCAACAGTGCCGCCAGCATCTGGCCGGTCTGGTTGGAATCGTCGTCGATCGCCTGCTTGCCGAGGATGACGAGGCCGGGCTGCTCGGCGTCGACGACGCCCTTCAGCACCTTGGCGACGCCGAGCGGCTCGGTCTGTTCGTCGGTCTTGACCAGGATGGCGCGGTCAGCGCCCATGGCGAGCGCCGTGCGCAGGGTTTCCTGCGCCTGCTGCGGGCCGATCGAGACGACGATGATTTCTTCCGCCTTGCCAGCTTCCTTCAGCCGGATCGCTTCTTCAACCGCGATCTCGTCGAACGGGTTCATCGCCATCTTGACGTTGGCGAGCTCCACCGCCGAACCATCAGCCTTCACGCGAACCTTGACGTTCGCATCCACAACCCGCTTCACGGGCACAAGGATCTTCATTTGCCTGTCACCTCTTCACGCTAATTGGGCGCGCTATAACAGCCTGCGCCCGTTCTGAGTTGTCGAAAGCCGACATTCCAGGTGGAAATTCTGGCCGGATGGAAATTCTGGTCTTTGCCCGCCTTAGGTTGCGGCGGAGACGTTTCCGTAGTTGCGGCAACCCTGCACGTCAATACGCTGCAAGTGGCTCAAATCGGTTCAGTCCGAACTGGAAGCGTTTCCGCGTCCCCAGCGCGGTGTCGCGGCGGGTTGATCGGGGATCAACGGTTCCGTGGCAACCGGCGGCTGGTCGGGCGCGGCGGGCGCGACGTCTTCGTCGGCGCCGGCAAACAGCGGCACGCCGCGGCTACGCAAGACAAGCACCAGAACGGCGCCGGCGATGATGCCGCCGATATGGCAGGCCCAGGAGATCTGATCCTCGCCGCCGGCGGCAAACATCACCACCTGGAAAAGGACCCACAGGATGAGCGGGATGAAGGCCGGAATGCGCAGCGGGATGCGGGCGAAGGCCAACACCCAGACCTTCACCCTGGGATAAAGGATCAGATAGGCGACGACCACGCCGGCGATGGCGCCCGAGGCACCGATCAGCGGCACCTGCGAGTCCCAGGCGACGAGGCCCTGGAAGGCGGCGCCGGCGATCGCGCACAACAGGTAGAAGATGAGGTAGCGGATGTGACCGAGCGCGTCCTCGACATTGTCGCCGAACACCCACAGGAACAGCATGTTGCCGCCGAGGTGGAAGATGTCGGCATGCAGGAAGGAATAGGTGAGGTAGCTCAGGCTTTCGGGGATGACGATAAAACGGGGATCGAGCTCGGCGGTGTCATGGACGACCGACGGGATGAAGCCGAGACCAAGCACGGCGGCATTGGAGAAACTCTCGCCGCCGAGCGCGGTGGCGAGGTAGACCAGGGCGTTGGCCACGATCAGCCCGATGGTCACATATTGCAGGCGGATGTGGCGCAGCCTGTTGGTGTCGTAAAGCGGGATGAACATGCCCCAGGCCCTCTTCCGCTTTCGACAATCAGCGGTTCTTGCCGGGAACCCATAGCACGTCGGCGTTTCCGTTGTCATTGACCGCCCGGGCGGCGACAAACAGGAAATCCGAGACGCGGTTGATGTATTTCAGACCGTCGCGGTTGACGTGCTCGTTCGGGTCCTGGGCCAGTGCGACCATCAGCCTTTCGGCTCGCCTTGCCACGGTGCGGGCAAGGTGAAGTGCCGCCGCCGCCGCTGTGCCGCCATTGAGCACGAAGGATTTGAGCGGCTGAAGCTCCTTGTTGAGAAGGTCGATGTCCTTTTCGACCCGGTCGGTCTGCACGGCGACGATGCGAAGCGGCTCATAGCCGAGCGGCTTGCCGTCGTCGGGTACGGCGAGATCGGCGCCGAGATCGAACAGATCGTTCTGGATGCGGGACAGCATGGCGTCGATCGCGGGATGGGCCGCGGCCGTGTGGACCCTGGCGATGCCGATGCAGGCATTGGCCTCGTCGAC
>NZ_RZQP01000011.1:0-61960 GCF_003998165.1 Mesorhizobium sp. M7A.F.Ca.US.007.01.2.1
TGTCGGATCGATCGTCACCGTGTCGAGGAACGTCGCCGTGACGAAAGGCACCGGCATGATCTTGAACTCATTGCTGCCCTCGTATTTGGGGACGATGATGGCGCCGCCGCCGAGCACGACGTGCCAGTCGGACAGTTTCTGTTCGAAGCGCCCGAAACGGGAAGGCTCGGGCGGCAGGGTAAAATCGTCGGAATTCACCGCAATGGCGTCTGCCGCCAGCGCGCCGTCCGAATGGGCTGAAAGCAGGATTGCCATGACCGCAAGAGATGCCCGGCCGGCAAATAGTCCAGAGTCAATTTTGGCGAACATGCGTGCTCCAGTATAGCGAGGCAAAGAGCCTCCGGTGGCGTCACCATGTCAGGTGAAAGTGGCCGCATGCGTTAAGTGATGTTAAGTTTTGTTGCGCAATCGTGGTTTCATCTTGCCGTATAGGGAGGCCATAGGCTGACAGCGGGCTGCCACGATCTGCCGTGGATCGTCTCGCGATCGGAGAACGGAACTGTTTCAATCCAGGCCAGAACAGCTCTAATGTCTGTGCCGGAGCAATGTGGGCGGGGTATGGGGAACACAAGCGACGATGACGAGCGGAGTTTCTTCTCCGAAGCGCCGATGCGGCCTGCTGCGAAAGCCAAGGCGACGCTCGACGAAAAGCCGCGTTACCTCGGCCATCGCGACCGCTTGCGCGAGCGCTTTGCCCTGGCGGGTCCGGACGCCCTGCCCGATTACGAACTTCTGGAACTTCTGCTCTTTCGCCTGATCCCTCGTGCCGACACCAAACCGGCGGCCAAGGCGCTGCTGGCACGCTTCGGCACGCTGGCCGAAGTGCTTGGCGCCCCGGTGGGCCTGCTGCAGGAGGTCAAGGGCATCGGCCCTGCGGTGGCACTCGACCTGAAAATCCTCGCCGCAACGGCGCAGCGCATGGCACGCGGCGAGGTCCACGGCCGCGAGATCCTCTCGTCCTGGCAGCAGCTCCTCGACTATTGCCGCTCAGCAATGGCCTTCGAGGCGCGCGAGCAGTTCCGCATCCTGTTCCTCGACAAGAAGAACGCGCTGATCGCCGACGAGGTGCAGCAGACGGGTACTGTCGACCACACGCCTGTCTACCCGCGAGAAGTGATCAAGCGGGCGCTCGAACTCTCGGCGACTGCCATTATCCTGGTCCACAATCATCCCACTCGCCTCTTTTCAATCACGCACAAGCACTCTTTAGCACGTTGATACATATTGCTTTTTCGACTTGTCGCAGAGCCGGATACCGTGGCATATTGGGGTCGGTTTTAGGGGGATCAAAGCCCGTTTTGAACCCAGCCACAGACCCCTACTACCCGTCAGCCGATCCCACTCGAAAGCCTACGGGAGACCCAGTGCCAAGCCTTACCGATGGAGAAATTCGCCGCGCTTTGAAGCAGGTCGAGGAGACCGGAAAGCAGCAGAACCTTGTCGATGGCGAGGGCCACGGAACAGGGCGCCTCGTCCTCGTGATAAAGCCAATGCCGACCCGCGTAACGGCCGACTGGATGGCCCAGCAGTGGCGAGACCAAAAGCGTCTCAAGAAAAAGCTCGGCTCTTATCCGTCAATGGGCCTCCGCCAGGCCCGCGAGATTTTCAGACGCGACTTCGCCGACATGATCCAGAAGGGACGTAGCATCAAGATTGCGGGCGACACGCGACCCGGCACGGTCGCCGATCTGTTCGAGGCTTACGTCGCGTCGCTCAAGGCAGATGGAAAACCGTCCTGGAAAGAGGTCGAAAAGGGCTTGAACAAGATCGCCGATTCGCTCGGTCGCAACCGCCCTGCCCGCGACATCGAGCCCGATGAGATCAGAGACATCATTCGCCCGATCTATCAGCGAGGCAAACGGTCCATGGCCGATCATGTTCGCAGCTATATTCGATCGGCCTACAGTTGGGGGCTGAAATCCGAGCACGACTACCGCTCAACCTCGGTCCGTCGCTTTCGTCTCGTCTACAATCCAGCTGCAGGTATTCCAACCGAACCGAAAAACGTTGGAACGCGTTGGTTGGACGAGGAGGAATTTATCCGTCTCTATCGTTGGCTCGAATCTCCCAACGCGCCGGTCCACCCACCTTACACGCGTGCCGTCAGAATTCTCATGCTGACCGGCCAGCGGGTCGAGGAGATCGCTCGGCTTCACGTCGATCAATGGGATGCGGCCGAGCGCATCATCGATTGGTCCAAGACTAAGAATGGAAAGCCTCACGCCATCCCCGTGCCCAAGATCGCGGCCGAGCTTATCGGGTCGGTCATACCGAATGAATTTGGCTGGTTTTTCCCATCCGCAACCGACCCGTCCAAGCCAGTCAGTCATGGAACGCTCTATTCGTTCATGTGGCGCCAACGTGATCGCGAGGTCATCCCCGTCGTGACAAACCGCGATCTCCGCCGAACCTGGAAGACGCTTGCCGGTAAGGCAGGGCTCTCGAAAGAGATCCGAGACCGATTGCAGAACCACACTCTGCAGGACGTCAGTTCCAAGAGCTACGATCGCTGGAATTATATGCCGGAAAAGCGTGCTGCCATGGCGCGGTGGGACAAGTTTGTCCGCGAGCTCCTGATGAAGAAGAAGCGCAAGGCCGCACCCATGGAAGCTACATGACTATCTGTGACCGCCGGCAGGGGTAGAACTTCAATCGACACTATCGAAACCGGTGACTAAGCAAGGGCGACCACCTCTCCATAAAGTTTGCGGAGATGCTCGTCCGACATATCTAGGATTGGCTCATACATGAACGCATTGAGGTGGATGTTTTCCGGGGTCATTAACACCACCTTGTCGAGCACCTTCACAGATGGATCGCCACTGAACTGCGCAGTATAGCGCTTGAGAAGCTTCGGCGTCTGGTTCTGGGAAATTGACGCAAGGAAAGACGGATCGTTGATTTTGCCAGCCATGAACTCTTCAGCCTTTAGCCGAATGGCGATAGACAGCACGATTTTATGCTCGAAGTTCGCGCCATCGGGTGCCACCAGACACTCGCTAGCCGCGGCGTAGATACCGTTGACGACGGAACCTGTGCGGTCATCAACCGGCTTTTGACCTAACCCGAATAGCCCCTGATAGATCTCGTCCAACTCGGCCTCAGTAGTGCTTGCCGTATCGGCCCTCCAATGCAGCAGCGAGTTCAGTGTGAGATAGCCCGCATCGCCATCTCCCTTCGTAAACTCAATGAGGTTCCGCATAAAAGGCACAGAAGCGATGCGCTTTTTGGAATCGTTGAAGAAGTGCGCCTTCCAATCGTTAACGAACACGTTGTCTATGCCGGCCGCCTTGGCCAAGGTGATGCCGTCGCTGTTGCGCGACACCATTAGACAATTTCCATAACCAACGAAGCGGCTCTTAATGGTCCGGAAGAAATCGAAATTGTGCGTCAGGATGACCTGCTGAAAGCCATCGCCCTCTGCGACGTCCTTGAGGTACTGTATGATGGCGTACTTATTCTTGTAGTCGAAGGAATCCGCGACATCATCGACCACCATAAAGGTTGCTTGACCCGCTTCCTGACGCACACGGATATCGAAAATGATATTTAGGATGTAGAGGGCCTTTTTCTCGCCCGTGCTGAGCGTAGCCAACAGATCCGCATGCTCTACCGACGCAGTGTCTGCCCCGTCCTCAAACGTGAATCCGACGCTAAGTATTGGTTCCCGGCCGAGGACCACCTCCGTAAAATTCTTAGGAACCAGCTTGAATGGCACGAAGAAGCGGTCGTTGAAGATCTCGATCACGTCCGCCCACTGCGTCCGTTCCTTTGCAGCCTCAGCCTCGATCTCGCCGCGCCTCTTCTCCGCTGCCTGATACTTTTCGATCACGTCCTTATAGAGGTCCAGAAACGTGAACAGGTAACTCTTCCAGACCTCCTCCTTGAACGCCGGCATGCTTGCCAAGTGGGGCAGCAGGTCCTCGTTGTCGGTTAAGTAGGTTTCAAACTGCCGGACGTTGACATTTTTAGTGATCAGCTTTTCAACGGCCGCGAACTTCTTCCGAAGATCTGGATCGTTGTTGATCGCCTCTTTTTCCTTGTCCACCAGCTCCTTCAGCTGCTGCTCGGTTGTGATCTCAAGCTTCGCTCCTGAATTAAAATTGATAGAGTGCTTGGCCTTGAAAAACCCGTTGTCAGCCAAATTTTTGGTGATTTCCGAGGCATTGTAGTACGTAAACGTACCCTTCCTAAAGTACGTCGATTTTGCTATCAGCTGGTTGTACTGCTTAATGTAATTTTCGATGCTAGCCTTTACGTTGGCATTGTCCAGCAAGGCTAACACCTTGTCATCAAAGATAACGTCGTATTTGACCATAGCAAACGGCGCGGTCTTCTGCTTCATGAGCTCGTCCTGAACGCGCAACAGCGCCTTGTAAAATTGGTCCCCACCCGGCGTGAAGGTCGAAGATATCTCGCGTCCCAAGTCTTTCTTCGAGCCTGTGTGTTGCTTCAGTGCCGCGAGTAGCCGCTGCCTGGCGTCTTCAAAGCCAAGATTAAGCTTTTCGTACTCCTCGCGAAGCTTGCTGTTCACCAGCAAAGTGGACGTCTTTTCGCTGTGACCAAAGGCTTCCTCGTAGGGAAGCACGACCATGATGCTTTCCGGCGATAGCGCCACCCCCTTTTCGTCGCTCACGACTCGCTTGTTGATGCGGTCTTTGAATATTCGATCACCACTGCTCTTACCATCAGCTATGTCTTGAAAGGTTTTTGCCAGTGACGACTTCATAGCACCGTTCGGGGCATAGATCGCGATCGCGTTCGTATTACTGAAATCTAGATCAGCTTTGAGCTTCTTGATCCCGTAACAATTCTCGAGGTTCAACAACAACTTATTCAAAACGAAACCCTCCTATGTCGCAGACCGACGAAAAATGACGCGAACGCCCCATAGTGGGAATGAAGCGGTAAATACTATTCTCGTCTCGATTTGCACCCGCTCTAAGTGATAGATCGATCTGCTGAAAATTCCCCGTTTGCGTTTTATAGCAATGCTTATGCGTAGTCATGAGGCCAGTTCGTTTATCTCTCGCTCGATTAGCCTAAAGCGATCCCTCACTTCTTCTCCCGCATAAAACTCCAGCAGATCTCGCTTGGAAAGGGTTCCCTCTGCGAGGAACTTCACAAAATAACGTTGACTAAATTCCATCAGCAGCATGCTCTTTTCTATCTGCGAGATGATCTTCTTGCAGTTGTTGATGTTCGCATAAACCAGGGCCTTGATGGACGTGACGTCAACTAGGTCCTTGATGATGCGGTTAAGGAGGACATTCAGGACATCCACGTCCAATGAGACTTCCTTGGTGTTGAGCACAACGTCTCGCGCAAGCATGTAGGCGATGGCCAGGTTCTTGTAGTCCCCCTTCTGGGAGTCAATGATCGCGACGAAGCCGACGGCCGACACGAACCTAACGTCCTGGATGGCGTTCAAGATGGAGCTGTCGACTAACGACAGATCAAATACGATGATGCCGGCCCGCCCATCGCGATTAGCCTGCGCCTCTAGGAGCTGGCTCCAAGCCGTGTCTGATTTGCGCGTGAAAACATCCTTGCTCTGGATGTCGCCTAGCCGAATACCTTTGTCGAATTTGCATTCGATAGCTATGCGACGCCCTCCGTCGCCGTTGAGGTAGCAGACTATGTCCCCAGTCTTGTTCCTGTGGAGGCGCCCCGCGACGTCGCCTGTCAGCTCAACCCGATCTGGCAGCCGCTGCTCCTCCAAGAAGCCGACTAAGAACTCGGCGATGTCCTCTTCAGCTAGCACGCCCTTCACCGACGATCGGTAAAACAGCTCCTTCTTCATGTCGAAGATGAGCTTGAGGCTTTCCAACTCAGTTCCAAGCTCGTTGCTCGTTCGAGAAAAGAAGCTTGAGAGCCGATCCTCCATCAGCGCTAAGACGCCGATGTAGAGGGCCTTGTGGAACTGCTCGTCACGATCACCAATGCCGATCTTGTTGAAAAACTCGAAGAGGATTCGATTTTCGATCTCGAAGGAGGAGACGTGAACTCTCCCCGATTTCTGATCCAGACTAACGATTGCCATGCTCAAACTTTGCTATAGCGATAATGGCCCTTGACGCGCTCGGCAAGGAACACGCCTTTGGATTCCGCAGCCTTGAACTCGTCGACTAGTTGCGGCGGAACGTCGAAATAGTGGTAGGCAGCGCCGCCATTGAAGACGACCTCCAGCAGCATCTGTTCGTTATCGTACCTCAGCCCGGCAATATTTGACGAGGTGTATGGTGGAAAATCTTGCAAGGCCACTGTTACTCTCCGCTTGTGTTAGGTTTCGTGCTCAGGATTGGATTCTGCGCAAGCCAGGTCTCGACGAAACTACCGTAGTCAGGGTGCTTCACTTTGCTGATGTTCCACCCGCCGGGAGTCGTGGATTCCTCAGGCGGCAACTCGTCGCAAACCACCGGATCCTGACTGTCCGGACGGCGGTCCTTTGGCGGGGCTTGGATCATCGTCCGCATCGGCAGCCCAACAGCCTCGCCAAGAATGATCGCCTCCCCTGTCCTGAGGATGGGTAACATGTTCGTGAGCCCCTCCAGATTGTCTGGCAAAACTCCTGTCACGTGCGATCGGTCGGATGCGTTGCTGAGCCTCATGGCGAAGAACGTTCCGCACTGGGAGAGAATAGTAGGATTGATCTCGGACGGCCGTTGGCTGACGATCATTGCGCCAATTCCGTATTTGCGCCCCTCTTTCACGATCCGTTGCGTTACGATTGAGGCGGCACTTTCGAACTTGTCATTGAGGTACGCATGGGCCTCCTCCATGACGACCAGGAGCGGGCGTTCCCGACCGCCTTCCGACTGGTTCCTCGCCCAGAACAATCCGTCGTAGAGAACTCGAAGCACGTTGCCGATGATGTCGTTCGTCATCTGCGACGGAACACCGGACAGATCGAGGATGGTAACGGGATTGGGACTTCCGACCCAATCCTTCATCAAGTCGGCCAAACCGCTGACGATCTTTCCATCAAGGTCGGGATGCCAATCGCCGGCACGCAGCAGGAAATCATATCGTGAAACCCGTAGCTTCGACCCGAGGGATTCGAGTTGGCCGCGAAGGTTGAGCCCGTCCGGGATATAATTGATCTTCTCTGGGTCCTCCTTGACGTTTTTGATCTTCTTGAAACGGGGCGGAATTCCGGCCTCTGCGTCGCCTAGGAGCGGCTTACCGCTGACGTCAATTTCATAGGCCCAATTCGCGGGGTCCGCGGCGCTCCCCTTGTTGCTGTAGTAGGTTCCGAATTCGGTGCAATAGAGCTGGTGCCACAGTTTGTTGAGTGAAAATGGGACGGGGCTGTCGGCACTGACGGTCTCAGTCGTTACTCCGTCAATTGGATTAGCCTTCAGAGAATGTGCCTTTGCCTCGATTACTCGCTCGAGGATGATGTTCCTGGCCTTACCGTCAGCCGGCAGCGGTCCGAAGGTGACGCGCAGCAGCTCGTCGAAGCTCAGCGCCCAGAATGGGATACAGAGCTTGCGTTCGGTATCCCTGCGTTCGTCTGGGTTGACCTTAAAAACGTTTGCTCGATCACCCAAGGCTTGCGAGTATTCTCCATGGAGATCCAGCACAACAATCCGGGCGGAGGGAAACCGCTCAGTGTTCGACAGGACATTCAGGATTCCGGCGACTGTGGTCGACTTGCCGGAACCGGTCGTGCCTACAATCGCCGAATGACGGGTGATAAGCTTGTTGATGTCAACCAGGGCGTCAATCGACTCGCTGCCGGCGATGTGACCTATCCTGACAAAGTGGTTCTGCCTACCCGAACTTCCATAGATGGAATGGAGGTCGGCTTCGGAGACCAAGTGGACTTCGTCGTCGATAGTTGGGTACTGGGATATGCCTCGTTGGAATTTTCCTGATCGATATCCCTCACCGACCAGTTGCACTGTTATCCAGCGCTGGCCATTTGGCATCGCCTTTGCTAGGCTCTCCGGCACTGCGCTCGCGCCGACCTGCGAAACGATTCCGAAGAGGTCTACATAGCCGACCGGAATCTTTACGAAACTGCCGATCTGGCCAATCCTGTAGCCTTGGCCGCCGACAAAACTCAGGCCTGAGAAGCGATCTGCTCGCAAGGTAGCGCTTACAGACGTACCACTCACATCCTGAACGGCGCCAATCACGGTGGCATCGCTCAAGCCGCTAGGCTTCATCCGACTGCTCCTGCTCACCGGCAAGGCCACGAAGAAGATTGCCTAACGCCGCGAAGTCGCCGAGCCGGACCGAGACCGTTGCTCCATCGCTGACGATCACGTTCTGCGGCAGCTCCAACTCGTCAGCTCCGTCCCCTCGCCATTCGCCGTGATTGCGACCGATAATCGCTTTATCGAACCCCAGCATACTTAGATTGGGCGTCGAAAACGCGCACCTGCGACCGTACTCGTACTTCGGCTCGTCTAGCTTGCCGTACATGAAAGCGAAGGCTTGTGCTGTCGAATTGGTCTCGAGGCTGCGGCATATGACGTCATTAATATGTTCGTCGGCGAACGAGTATCCGCATACGAATAGCAACGCCGAAGGCTTAAGCAGGAAGGACTTGAGACGGTCGAGCATCGCCAGATAAGGCATCTTACGGCTCTGATCATATTTCAAATGCGATGGGTAGATGAGATAGGACCGGGCACCTGTCTTCTCGTTACTTCGCACCACCGCTCCGTTGGCGTCGAGGCGCCAGTTCAGCGAGCCGTGGATCTTCCATAGGCGCGACCATCGAGGAGGGAGCAAATCCTCGTCCTCGACGGCCCCTAGGTCAAAGAACGCCCTGCGCGTCCCGACGAAACCATCGAAATAGGGGGCTGAACTCTCCTCCAAGGCTTGCTCGAGCAATAGATCGTAGTTGGTCGTAAACAAGTGGACTGGCTGCGCTCGGCGGATTGAACGAGCCCAGATCGCCAGATTGTGGTAGGCAGTATCCCTGTGGGGGAGCTCCCTGTCGACCTGATCCGAGATGACACTACAAATCTGATCGTCGAGCTTGTCGAGCTCGTCGGCCGAAAGTCCACGTACCAAGCCCTTGCCTGCTACGCCACTCAGTTGGCGTATCTTGCTAAGCAGAAGCTCGATGTTTTTGGTATCGGTACCGTCCTCCTCCGCCACTTCCACGATCTTGTCCCAAGTGGATGGCTTTCCTTCCTCCTTGCTCTTCAGCGCGTCAGCGATGGTAGTGGTTAGGCCGCTGACGTCCTGAATCAGCGGTCGGTTCATGGTCTCCCCGTTGACGGTTTCTTCAACGCGCACGGATAGTGGGCAACCAGCCCCGATAAAGAATGCTATTGGTTTTCGATTCTGCGACAAGGCCTGCTGGATGAAACTGACCTGGCGGACTGGATCGTGGAGCTGCAAGAGCGAACATCCTATCGCGACAATTGTGGGAGCGGTCTTACGCTAGCGACTGTAGGTTATCAACGTCGCTATCTCAGGTGGTATCGGTAATACACAGAAGTATTCTATTTATGTCGCCCAAGGTCGAATTGCAGGAAACTTGTGTGAGAAGACCCTTAGGGTCGCACTTCTTCCAGGTAATTGGAATTTTTGTGGGCGGAACGCCATTTGAACCCGTGACACCCATGCAAAGGGAGTTACATGAAAATTACACAGGATTATTTAGCTAATTTATCAGCAGCAGAATTATTTGAAAAACTTGGCTTCCCCGAGGCGGTTCGATCGCATGCCCCCCTTCCTCGGAGACACGACCCGCTTTTTGCGGCGCTCTCAAGCCCAGTGCGAACACTTCGCCTGCCCGGTACATGAAAGTTACATAGAAGGGATTTGCGCCAGCAAACCTCTTGTAGTTTACTGAAAAAACTGGGCTGCCAGAGAGGATTGAAGTCCCTCAAACGTGACACCCAGCATTGAAAAGACAGAGCTTTTCGGGGCCGAGACTTCAAGTTCCATAGCAGTGGACCATAGCACTTGCAACCCGAAGGCTCCGCACTTAGCCAGTCTGCACAATCGCAGGACGGCCAGGCGAAGACCCTAGACTTCAGCGAGCCCCGTTGCGCAGAGCAGAACCTGGAGAAGCCGTAGCGGGCGCTTGTCGAGGCCGTCAGACTGCCGGTATAGCGATTGGTGGGCTGGCGGGAGCGTATGATGGAAGTTCGAAGGCTTGGTGAGGAGTTCGTGAGGCTTTGCGAAGAGCTGATTCGCGCTAAAGGCTACACAACAACCCTGGATTGGCGACCTACGGCAGGGTGGCCGCAAGCAGCAGACATACTGGCCAACTCAAAGGAAGATCGGCTATCGATCGACACGAAGGTTGTGCCGTCAAATCCGCCAAGCCTAAGTGAGTTGAGAGATACCGTAGCGCGGTCCAAGGCGCTTCTCTCGCTGGTTGATCAAGCCGGCAGCCATGTTGTCATTCTCAGTTGCACCGTAGAGCCTGAACATCTCCTCTGGGCTCAGCGCAACTTTGCGATCCAGGTGTGGGATAGGACGCACTTAGAGCAGGAATTGCACAGCCTCACCCATAGGCACATCGGACTAAAGAAACGTTTCCAGAAGTACTTCAAGGAGCTTGCCGAGGTCGAGTACGTCGGTGCCCTGGCGCGTGGCTTTGCCGAGACGCCCTACCACCTTGAGGCAGACACGGGACGCCTTACAATTTCAGGAGGACAGGTAACCTTTGGCGGAGCCGCGAGGCAAGACCCGGCAAATGAAGGCGAACGTCTGCGGAAGAAGCTTGCTGCTCTTCCACCAGGACGGGATAGCGCCAAGGCCTACGAGGCAGTGATACAGGAGATCGTTTTCTACCTCTTTGGCGACTTTCTTGTCGATCCCAGGCCGCAAAGTCGGACCGAGGATGGTTTAGATATCCTGGACATTGTGTATCGAGTTAGAGCGGGACATCCCTTCTGGGACACGCTAACTCGCGACTTCCGTACGAGAGCGATCATATTCGAGTGTAAGAACTACAGCGAAGGGATCACGCCAAACCAAATCTACTCGACGGAGCGCTACGTCAACGTGGGCGCATTGCGATCTGTTTGTTTCTTGGTCAGTCGGAAAGACCCGCAAGAGAACGCGGAATTGGCCGCCTTTGGGGCGATGCGAGAAGGTGGCAAGCTGTTCGTCCTGCTTCACGACAAGCACCTTGCGGAGATGCTCGACATTCGCCAGACCCAATTGCGCCGGGAAATGGAGATCGGGACGCCAAATCGCGATTTTGCCAACGACCCTTCGGAAATCCTGGATCAGGTCATATATGACTTCCTCACCCGCGTAGGACGGTAGCCCGGATCACAACAAGGGGTCGCTCATTCGAGATTGCTTCGTGAATCGCGCACCGGCACGAAATGCATCGGCCTAGCTCTATGTTTCAAGCCCGCGTTCAGTGACGCACAGCCGCCTTCAATGCATGAGTTTATTCTGGACCATGTTGTCCCAACGCAGGCCCCTGCCCCAAAGGGAGGCTAGCGCACTGCATTTGCAAACCGACGAAGTCGGCCGCAATTGCCTGATAATGCCTGCAGTCCGCGTGAACGACAGATCGCTGAGGCTGTTCGAATGGCAGGCTCCCGGTTATTTCCTTCAGGTCATCAAGGACCGACGCAATATGCGGCCAGGGAAAATCTGTGGGGTCGTCGATGTCGCGATCTGCGCCGGCAATGATTTCAAGCTTGGCGACGATGCCTAAAAGCGACCGCGCCCGTATGTGCGGTAGCTTGTCTTGAAGCTTCAAAGCCGCGGTTGTGGCCTCGACCTCCGCCTGGCAGGCGATCGAATAGTCGACCTGCTTATCCACCGCTTCTGAGCATCCAGCGTTGAGAAAACGCCTCTCTAGACGCTGTTGAAGTCGGCAAAGGACCTGAGAAACTTGGTGCGCCCGCGACCAATCTCGCAGCAGTAGAATTACGGGGTCTGCATCCCGCAACCGGTTCAACGCATTGGCAGTCTTGCCATTCGTGACCGGAGGCATAGTCGTGCTATGGTCGGAATCAGCCATGATCCGAGCTCCGCAGAGTTTAGGCGTGGTTAGGCTGTTGGAAGCGGACGCACCAGTTCCAACGGTCGTTTCCCAAAACAAGCATATTTGCACTTTTTGTGCAACAGGGCATTTGAACAATGAACGTAAGTGCGGCCCAAATTCGCGCGGCCCGTGGGCTTCTCGACATTTCTCAACAGGAACTGGCTGATTTATCCAAGGTAAGTTTGAGGACAATCGTGCAGTTCGAACGTGGTTCGAAATCCGCATCGGAATCCATCCTGCAAGCGCTGAAGCTATCACTCGAAGCTGCGGGGATCGAATTCATCCCAGAGAACGGCGGCGGCCCTGGCGTTCGTTTGTCTCGCAATCAGAGCTAACGCTCTGCTCGCCATGCAACTGGATCGTTAACCCATCGATTGAGATCGGATTCACGCCAACCGGCGCCACTGACGCTGATCTTGATTTGGGCCGGGAACGTGCCTTCGGCGATCTTGCGATAGATGGTCGACCGGGACAGGCCGGTCCGGGCAAGGACGGTTTTGAGGCGTATGATACGATCTGGCTCGGACATAGCTTGCCTGCACATCTTTGGTTGTTGCTGATTTATGCTGGGACAGACTGCGCGAACCGATGCTCGACGCAATGGAAGATGCCGCCTCGCCTATCTATGGCGTGTAGCCGGCGGGAAATCGGCATGTCTTAGAGCCCAACGCCCCGCCCCTTGCCGATGCCATGACTGAAGGCCAGTTCCGCGCCCAAGCGACGACCCGAATCCACGTTGATGCCAAGCTCGCGTTTGCGGTTTGCCAGCAGGGATTCAAGTTGAGGGTCGCGTTCGAGGCTCTTGGCCATATCGGACATGGCCGAACGCGTCGACTTGTAGCCGGACATGTCGCCGGCCTGATATTGCTCCCGTCCCGTCCGGTCGAGCTTCTGCCAACGTTCGACGAAACGGTCGGCGCGGCGGCCCGGATCGTTGTCTAGTCCGGTGCGGATTTCCGTCTCAAGCTGGAGAGCAAGCACGATGCGATTGACGCGGCCGGCCCCCGCCTCGCGGACAAGTTCGAGATTTTTCACATAGGCCGCTTCGGCATCGCGCCAGCCATGAGGCCGAACCTTCTCGAAAGCGCTACGGGCATCCCTCAATTCGCGCATCTGGTCGGGACTGCCCTGCCCGTCCGCATTTCCAGTACTGAGGACCGCGTCGAGCGCACGCGCGTGCCGCACAAGCGCCTGGGTGCGGGCTCGGCGCATCTCTGCTTCTGGGTTCCCCGGCACATTCGCGTCGCGCGGTACTCCGGTGGTGGGAGTTTTCCTTTCGGGCGTGGAGCCAGCATCTCCGATCCGCACCCCAACATTTTCCCTTCCCGGCCCAGGTCCACGTTCCTGCAGAGGCTCGGCGTCTCCGGGCGAGCGCAACCCGTCCAGCAACCCCCCGATCTTGTCGCGCAGCTTCTCCGGAACGATCCGGCGCACGATCTCGACCACGCGCTCGCGGAACGTGATGCCGCGCCGCTCGGCATAGCTCCGCGCCGGGTCGATCCGCTCGTAATCCGACGCCATGTCCTTGGCGCGGTCCCGTGACAGCGTCCGGACGAGCCGTTCTCTAGTGGCAAAGTCGTCGCCGCCATAATGCAGGTCCAGCCCGTCTCGATGCCGCGACAGTGCGACGTAGCAGCCATGCGCATCCAAGCCCGCGGTGGCGAGCACATGCGTCCGGTCGACGGTCATGCCCTGCGCCTTGTGAATGGTCGCGGCATAGCCGTGGTCGATGTGCGTGTAGTCTTTCAGGTCGAAGCGAACCGATCTGTCGTCATCGGTGCGCACGGTCATGCTCTGTGTGCTGAGCTCCTCGACGATGCCGAGCGTGCCGTTCTTGACGCCAAGCGACCGCTCGTTGCGCAGGAACATGACCCGGTCGCCGCTGGCGAACGCCCTTGGACCTCGTTCGACATTCACGTGAACCTCGTCGCCAAGTTCTCCAGCAGCGCGTAGCCGCTCGCGCGCTGCCTGGTTGAGTGCGCGAACCTCGTCGTTGGTGTGGGTGAGGATGATCCGGCTCGCCTCTGGATGCGCCTGCCTGTCGCGATCCCAGCGCTCGACGAGTTCAGCTCGCGCCTCATTGCGCGTTGCAGCCTGATGCACCATGCCTTGCGCGTCGTAGGCGCTGATCGCGGCGCCGATCCTGCCGGTTGCCAGATCGCGCGTGGCGTCGCGCTGCCAGTCCTCGCGCTGTCGGCGCACCTGACCGATTTCGACGCCGCCATGTCGCTCGTGAATCGAGCGGAATGCAGCACCGGCTTCGATCGCCTGCAGCTGCTGCGGGTCACCAACAAGGACGACCTTTGCGCCAACGTTGGCGGCATGGGAGAGCACGCGCTCCAACTGGCGCGTGCCGACCATGCCGGCCTCATCGATCACCAGGACATCGCGCGTGGTGAGCAGATCCCTGCCCTGTGCCCAGCTATGCTCCATACTGGGGATGGTGCGTGACGAGATGCCCGAACCGCCTTCCAGATTCTCGGCGGCAATGCCGGAGAGTGCCGCGCCTCGAACCTCGTAGCCCGCCGCTGCCCATGCCTGGCGCGCAACGCCCAGCATGGCGCTCTTGCCAGTTCCGGCAAAGCCGACAATGACGCCAAGACCGCGACCATCGGTGATGTGCGCAAGCGCATCGCTCTGCTCGCCTGACAGGACAAGCCCGCGTTGCGCTGCCCGCGCCAGAGCGGCCTCGCGATGGACGTCACTCACCGCGTGGCGCTCGTCCAAATCGATACGCTCCGCGGTGCGGTGAAGGCGCTGTTCGGTCTCGATCATTTGCCGGGTGGTGAAACGGTCTTCGCCGCGTCCGTCCTTGCCCAGTTCGACCAGATCGGGTGCATTGCTGATGGCTGCCACCACCTCGTTGAACTGCTCCACTCCATCGCTGTGGCGATGCGCAAACTTCGCGATGTCTTTTCGGGTGAAGGTCGATTGCTGATGGGTGATGGCATCGAGCGCCAGGTGAGGATCCGCAATGATGCGCGCACCATTGTTGCGCGAGATCTCGCGATGCAGTTCGGCGCGATCTGCTTCACTGTCGCCAGCAACAAGGCCGCCACCCTCAATGCGCTGGGCCGGCGCGCCAATCTGCGTTTGCGGCTCCAGGGCAATGCCCTGCGCTTCCAGACTGCGATGATCAATACGCGCGTCGATGTCGAGTTCGGCAAGGCGCTCATTGGCAAGCTCCGCCCACCGCTCGCGCCAGCGCTCGACCAGCTGGGTAGCATTCCAGTCTCGGACCTTGGCACCAAAACCGTTCTGGCCCACGGACCGCATGGTCAGCATGACATGGGCATGAGGTTTTGGGCTGCCATCTTCCGCCCTGTCCCAATGCACATTGAGATCGGCGACCATGCCCTTGCTGACAAACTCGACTTGTACAAAGTCGCGCGCCAGTTCGATGCCTTGCGCCTGGCTGAGTTCACGCGGGAGCGCAAACTCGACCTCGCGGGCAAGCTGCGCATCCTTCCTCACCTCGAAGCTCTCGACCTCGTTCCACAGCCGTTCGCGGTCGCGCCACGCCTCCGGTGCATCCTCCGGCAGCTTGACCTCGGAATGGACAACACCACGCTTGGCGGAGAAGTCATGCGTGCGTTCGATCCGTTCATCGCGCAGCCGCGAGGCCGAGCGGTAGGCGGCTGACGCCACAGCACTGCTCCCAGCATTGCGGCCAATGACCTTGACGTGAAGATGATAGATCGCCATCGCGACAGGATCATTTGCACGGCAAAGCCTACGTCGGCACGACGTATAAGCGCGCCCTCCCTCGAAAAAATCTCGGGATGGACCAGCCCGTCCCGGGCTGTCTCGGCAACCCTGAAGCCTTCCGGCAGCCGCTCCCCTATCATCCAGAGATCGACAATCAATGGAGGCAGACATGCGCAAACCACGTGACTTCGATACCGAACTGAAGGCACTGGAAGACAAGGCGCGCGAGCTCAAAACGCGAAAGGTGCAGCAGCTTGGCGAACTAGTGATCGCCACCGGTGCCGATCAACTCAGCACCGACGAACTGGCCGGCGCACTCGTCGCAATCACTGAGACGAAAGACACCTCAAAGCGTGAGGCATGGGCCAAGCGTGGAGTGGTGTTTTTCGAGAGCCGGTCCCGGCGAACTGCTTCGGAATCTCAGCGCAACCCTCGCAGCACTCCGGCACAACCGGGCAGCGCGCAATCGCCGGCAGACGGCACTGGCTCGCAATGACATGAGGACCTGGCAGGTCGAGCGCCGCAAGCGCACACGGCAACTGATCGAACTCGGCGGTCTCGTCGTCAAGGCAGGCGTCGTCGAGCTGACCAATGACGATCGCGCCACCATCTACGGAGCGCTCCTCTGGATCGCCGACAAGCTGCAGAGCGATCAAGGTGAGCATGCGCGTGACCTATGGGCCGCGAAAGGATGGCAGGCGTTCGGTGGTGAACGGCGTGAGGAGAAGACGAGCCAGCGAACTTAGCCCCAGTTGGCGCGAGCAGCGGCCGGTACGAAGCCCAACAGCAGACTTCCGCCGGTGCGCCAGCGCCGACGCCGCAGTCAAGCGGTTGCGCAGGAGGCCTTCGCGATTGTCGCTACCGGCGACAATCTTCTCTCGCGCGCCTTGATCCAGATGATGAAGGGCGCAAGGCTCGAGTTGGCAAAGCTCGTCAAAGCAGGCGCTGCCGTATAAGCAAACTTCAAATGCCAGATCGTGTTGCCCTCGAAACCTTGCACACCCCACACACGCGATCATGCACACTGCGCGTTGATAGAAACTCTGTAGCCAGGGCGCGAGCCAGCGGCATTGCTCTGCACAGCTGGAACGGGCGGAAAAGTGAAGGAAGCTCCTCGCTTTAGATGAGATAGGCAAAGGCATCCCAGCCGATTGGACGACAAGAGCGAAATTCTACTCTTGTCATGTTGCGCAAGAGAGGTGGATTTTACGAAGAAATGTACTATTTGCGCTGTGGGCAGGGCAGAAAACTCAAACGTCGCTCAATTCATCCGATACAAACAAGGGAAATTATATGACCACTGCTCTCGCAGCAAGGCAACAAACTGGATACTGTGTCTATAACGGCTGACATTGTCGCGGCCTATGTATCGAACAATCCAGTACCGGTTGGCGAGTTGCCGAAACTAATCGGCGACATTCATGCCGCCCTGAATGGCATCGGCACGCCGGCGATAGAACCTGTGGTAAAACAACAGCCGGCGGTTTCGATCAAGAAATCGGTAACGCCCGACTTCATCAGCTGTCTGGAAGACGGAAAGAAATTCAAATCGCTCAAGCGGCATCTTCAGCACTTTAACCTGACCCCCGACGAATACCGGCAGAAGTGGAACCTGCCGGCCGATTACCCGATGGTGGCGCCGAACTACGCGGCTACCCGGTCGGCTCTGGCGAAATCAATAGGGCTCGGGCGCAAGGCGGCGACGCCCACGTCTGCCGCGGCGGAAAAACGCAAACCGGCCGTGCGGGCGGCGGCAGCGAGAACCACTGCGGCGGCAATCAAGTCGCCGGTGAAGAAGGCGCGCAAGGCGCGGGCCAAAGCGTAACCTGCTGCATCTGACAGAGGCCTAGGCTGCGCCTGACCTGAACATGGCGAAGCCCCGCCTTGCGGTGGGGCTTCGTGTTGAGATGGATCATTCTGCGGTGCGGCGGGACCAGATGAGCGAGAAGTCGCCCTCGGTGTCGGTCTCGACCAGGCTCGCGTAGATCGGAGCGGGGAAGCTGGGATCGTCGAGCTTGACGGAGTGGTAGTCGCTGCCCTCGCGCGAGGTCTTCTTCCATGCCGCCCCGAACTCGGTGGCGCCAGCGAAGATGCGGAAGTCGGGACCCTTTTCATTTTCGCCATCGGCCGGAGAGAACGTTACCGTCTTGACGTTGAGATTGAGGGTCTTGACCGAGCCGGAGAAGCCGTTCGCGGTGCGGGAGAAAGTGCCGATCGTAGCCATGGTGATGTTCCTTCTTGTTTTCCCGGGCCGCGCCCATCGCGGCCTCGATGGTGGTCGTGAGACCGGAGACGATCGGTCCGCACCCCTGAAGGGGCTGAAACGAAGTGAAAGACGGCGACGCGAGGCTTTCTTGGATCGCGAGGAATGGACGCGCAGCGGACAGGGGAAGAAAACGCAGCGGCGTCGTTGCGGGAAGACGATCGAGACTGAGCGCAGCGAAGGCGGTCTTCGATCAGACCCAATCCATTCGAGGACGCCGTGGGCGTGGCCTGGAAAGAACACCCGGAAGAAACGCCACATTGGCTAAGATCAGTCACGGCCATTGTCGCTTGCGCCGCTGCGCTTCTCTATTTCGGTCAAAGACGCTTCCTCACACGCGAGGGCGGTGTTGGTCCTACTCCAACCGGTGAAGAAGGGACGTCCGATTTCCCTAATCTGGGCTGACCCGTCATCGAGTTCGGGCGGCTCCGAAGACGACCGATTGATTGCTGAACGCAGCGGGTTCTGAGACCGCCAATCCTTGTGACGATTTCCTGTCTCACGTCGATTTGATGCAAGTCTGATTTGAGATCGGAGGCGAGGATAGCTGCGTCACACCTGATCCTCCACCGCATGGCCGAGTGATCCCGCTGCGGTCACGCCTCCCGCACGGGTGAGGCATTGCTGGGAAAGGGTCGGCTCCACACCGGGCGAGGTGATGCGCTACGTGACTTTCGCGAGAGGAGTGGTGGAAATTCCCGGTTCGAGCGCAGGGCGCTGCCGTCGGCGAGCGCAGCGTTCGTCGTGTCCGGCTCGTGGGCTTCCGGCAGATGACGGTTGAATGATCTGCAGCCCGTTGTCACGCTGCTTTTTGCGTGTAAGGAGAAGTGGATGTTTCAGCACAAGCCTTGGGTAGGTCCCAATTACAGAGTTGGCATCTCTGGGGCCCGAGTCGCGATTGTCGGAAACTCACACTGGTCCGAAGACGACAGTGAGGATTCTACGATGTTTGTCATTTCCAAAATTCTGGATGGGACTTGGAAAAACATCGCTTTCTTCCGGCAGATAAAGGACTATTTCTCCTTTGCAGATGCTCTGGAATTTTGGAACCAAGTGATTTTTTTCAACTACGCGCCACGATCGATCGGTGGCGCTGACGATCGATATAATCAGATCCCCGGCGAGATGGTTGAAGAGGCGAAAGAGCGTTTCACCTCTATTTTGGTGAGGTATAAACCTGAGAACGTTTTTGTGTTCTCCAGCAAAATTCGCTGGGCCCTGCCTGAGATGCATCTTTCCATTCCCAACGTACCCTTAAAGAGCGCCAGGACCGGTCTGTTAACGTCGGGCGAGAGCCCGGCTCACATCTTTCTGTTGAGGCATACGCAAGGGGCAAACAAATGCGAAATGACCGATACGGTCAAGAAGCTGCTTGGTTCCAAGGAATAGCGCCTAGAGATGAAACCCGCCCTGAGAGATGGCAGGGGCTAAGAGGTGATGATCGGTCGGCGGACGGAACCTATGGCAGTCTTTCAAGACTCGTCGCATTCTATCAGCGCAATGGGTTGCCGGCAGACCTTTTTAAAACGCGGGGAACCTGAGGCGTGATGCACTCAATTTCAACATGAGAATAGTTTGACACCAACGTCCCCACGCACGTTAGAAGACATTGTAGAGGCGCTGCGGCCGAAACCAGGCACAACGCGAAAATGCACCGTACTACTCGGTGCTGGCTCTTCGATCAGCGCGAGGATTCCGTCGGCAGGTGCCGTGGTAGAGCATATAAGGACCACATATCCTGCCGCCTACGCGCGTGCGACCCCGAAAGACTATCCTGGCTGCATGGCAGCGCTTGACCGTGGGGTCCGGCGCGACCTTATTGGCGGATACATCGACAATGCGAAAATCAATTGGGCCCACCTCGCGCTCGCTCAACTTATTGATCACGACTTTGTCGATCGGGTACTTACCACCAATTTTGATCCTCTCGTTTCCCGGGCCTGCTCCCTTATAAATTCGTTCCCGGCGATTTATGACTTCGCCGCATCGCATCTTTTCAATCCCGACCAGGTGAGTGAAAAGTCGATATTCCATCTCCATGGTCAGCGTGATGGCTTTGTGCTTCTCAACACGCGTGAAGAGGTGAACAAACATCGCCGATATGTGAAACCTGTTTTCGAGGATGCGCACAAAGGCCGGATTTGGATTGTGGTCGGTTATAGTGGCGAGAACGATCCGGTTTTTGATCTTCTGGCCGATGTTAGGACGTTCGAGTATGGCCTCTATTGGGTAGGCTATGGAAAGACGCCACCGGCCCATGTCTCCAAACGGCTCCTCACCCCCGGACGCGGCACGCACTTTTTGGGCGACTGGGATGCCGATGATTTCTTCGTCACGCTGGCTCAAAAGCTCGGATGCTTTCCCCCGCGTTTCGTAACGCAGCCGTTTTCGCATTTAAAATCTATGTTTCAGATGCTGAAGGACTACAAAGCTCCGAGAAACGATCTGTACGACGAGCCTGGGCTCCGCGAAAGCCGGTTTGACGCCGCCGCCGTCATACGACCCCAGCTCGACGCGCTGATCGCCGGCCAAGAGCAGGCCCTATCTACCGAATACTATTTCCTCGCAGGCGAGCATGAGCGCGTTGCCGCGTTGTTCAAGGGCCGGCAGCTGGAGAAGCTGACCGAACGGGAACGGGACACTTACGGCTGGCCCCAAATGATTCTGGGCGATCGCGCCCACTCAGCGGCGAAAATCGACGATGATCGTGACCTTTATCGGAAAGCCGCTGAGCATTTCGCCATCGCAACGAAAATTCGGGTCACAGAAGCTGATGCCCTCTACAACTGGGGCAATGTCCTGTTCGACCTGTCTAGGGCAGTCCGAGATGGTGCACTGGAAGTGATGACTAGGGCGGCGGAAGCGCTGCTCCACCGCGCCGTCGTGAAATATCGGGCCGCACTGGTTATAGATCCTCAGTTTTCAGACGCCCACAACAATTTGGCGAATGCGCTGGCGGATCTGGCACGCGCAGAATATCCCCGCAACGACAATGGGATACTGAGAGAAGCATTTGGCCATTACGAAGCAGCGCTCCGACACACCCGGACGCCCGACGTCGTTCACAACAATTTTGCCAAGGCACTACATGATTTGGCGCGGATCACGGACGACCTCGCGCTGTTTAAGAAGTCGATGGGGCATTTCCAGGCTGCGGGAGCGGCTAATCCAAATTATTACAGCGTCTATCTGAGCTGGGGCCACGCGCTGGCCGATCTGGCCCGTAGAACCGGCGCCGCCAAGACCTATAAGGCGGCATTTGAGAAATACCGCCGGGCTGCGGAGATTGAGCCGACGGGTACAGCCACGCATCACAGCTGGTATTATACGATGCTGGAATTCGCCAAGAAATTGAAGGGAAAGGAAAAGGCGGCTTATCTGAAGCAGGCTGCGGCCGTGTCCGCGGAACAAAAGCGCCGGCGCCGCAATCGGGAGCGGCGCATTTCACGGTCCGAGGGAGCAAAGTAAGGAGAGGCAGATGCCGAAGGCTTGCGGTTGAGCTTCAGCCCTCGCGGCGTAGATCGTTCATCCAATAACCCCAGGGCAATTGGAGGCCAGATCTTTTGCAGCCGCAGCAGAAAGCCACTTTTCACAAGTAAGTCTTTCTGCACACATGGTGCAAACAAAGCCTGCGACGACCTTGTCTTCAGAAACGGCAACCAATGCGTTCATGCGAACGCAGTCCCCGTCGCGGTTTGGAGTATGCTGCGGTGGATTTGATTTCGCACAAGGACCCAGATCCATGCGTCATCTAGCTTTCGCCGATGATCCTCAATCTACTCATCGGCACTGCGGTCATAAGTCTGACGGTCCTGGTCCATTCCTTTGGTCTGATCGCCGTGACACACGCGATGGGACACCTGGTCGCCCGGTTTCGCATGCACGGGCGCCGCAGCCGCATCGTCGCGATGATCAGCGTGGTGATGGGGCTCTTTGGGGTTATGACCGTAGAGGTCTGGCTTTGGGCCGGGCTCTACTGGTTGCTCGATATCTTCGCTGATTTCGAAACGGCGTTGTACTTTTCCACCATTACCTTTTCGACGGTTGGCTACGGCGACATCGTACCCGCCCATGCGTGGCGGGTCCTGGCCGCGCTTGAAGGCGTAAACGGGTTCCTGCTCATCGGCTGGTCCACGGCTTATCTGATCGCGGCAGGCACCCGCATCGGGCCGTTCAAGGCCGGCGAGCATTTCTGACCAACGATGCTCAGACTTGCTCCTGATCAATGATTGCGTGGCATTCTGTTGGTAGGCTTTGTCGTTGGGAGCTTAGGCAACAGGAAGCGATCTGCCTTTCTGCTTCTTTCGACGAATTGACTACGTGCTGATCGGACCGCAAACCGGTCGGCCAGGACGGAGGAAAGACATCAGGTTGCGGGAGGATAAGTAATGCGCGAAGATCAATACGGTCATCATGCTGACCGCATCCAGGTGGCGATTGCCTCGGACGCTGCAGCGAAGTCCGCGCTGGTAGCCTCCTGGCGACGGTCGTCCAATTTGCATCGGCTCGATCCAGCGGACTGCAGTCTCCCACCCTATCTGACAGAGGCCGAACTGGGGCACGCCCGGCAACGCATCGAACCTCTCGTCCAAGCTGCCCAATCGAGTCTCGACCGTCTCTATCTTGCTGTTGGCGGCGTCGGATGCTGTGTCCTGCTCGCCGATCGTGACGGCGTGCCGGTCGAACGGCGTGGGGCGCCTGTCGACGATGAGACGTTTCATTCTTGGGGTTTGTGGACCGGCTCCGTCTGGAATGAGGAAAGCCAGGGCACCAACGGAATCGGCACCTGCCTAGTTGAGCGCCGGGCGTTGACAATTCACCGTGACCAGCATTTCCACACGCGCAACACGCTGCTCAGTTGCACCACCGCTCCGGTCCATGATCATGAGGGGAACCTTGTAGCCGCGCTTGACGTGTCCTCCTGCCGGGCCGATCTGACCGAAGCCTTCGCCAATCTCATCTCGATGGCTGTCGTCGACGCGGCGCGACGGATCGAAAGTGAAAACTTCAAGATGGCGTTCGCAAAGGCGCGCATTCTACTTGCACCGGTGATCGACAAAGGTTCCGGTGCGCTGATTGCCGTCGACGCGGACGATCTCGTGGTCGGCGCGACCCGTTCGGCCCGCCTGGCGCTTGGCCTTACGCAACAGTGTCTCGACAGACCGATGCCCGCCGCCGATCTGCTCGGCTGGGCCGAGAGTGACTCCAAAGTCCTCGCCGAAGCAGAGCGCGGCGCCCTGCAGCGTGCGCTGGCGCGGGCAGACGGAAATGTCTCCGCGGCGGCTCAGGCGCTGGGTATCAGCCGCGCGACGCTTCACCGCAAACTCAACCGCCTGGATGTCCACCGGTCACACTGAACACCCTTGGCGACCATGACTGTCGCAATTCTGCGACACATCATGTCCAACCGCAGTGACCGGTGCGGTGACAACTCCAGGCGGAAATCGCAAGTCTCTTCCGAAGCGTCGCATCCCGCGACGTCAGCTTTGGGAGGAAGACACATGAACAAGGTTGAATTCTCACGCCCGGTCAAGGCGCCCTTCGACAAGCGCTATGGCAATTTTATCGGCGGCAAATGGGCCGAGCCGCGGTCCTGCCGCTACTTCGAGAACTACTCACCTGTGAACGGCCAGCTACTCTGCGAGGTTGCTCGTTCGGATGCCCAGGATATCGAGGCGGCCCTGGATGCGGCGCACGCCGCCAAGGATGCCTGGGGACGCACCAGCGTGGCCGAGCGGTCGCTTATCCTCAACCGCATCGCCGACTGCATGGAGGAGAACCTCGATCTCCTAGCCTGTGCCGAAACCTGGGACAACGGCAAGCCGATCCGCGAAACGACCGCGGCCGACCTGCCTTTGGCCATCGACCATTTCCGCTATTTCGCCGGCGCGGTGCGTGGCCAGGAAGGCAGCCTTTCCCAGATCGACGACGACACTGTCGCTTATCATTTCCATGAGCCGCTCGGCGTGGTCGCCCAGATCATCCCGTGGAACTTCCCGTTGCTGATGGCATGCTGGAAGCTTGCGCCTGCCCTCGCCGCCGGAAACTGCGTCGTTCTCAAGCCTGCCGAGCAGACCCCGGCTGCGATCTTGCTGTGGGCGGATCTCATCGGCGACCTGCTGCCGCCAGGCGTGCTCAACATTGTCAACGGCTTCGGCCTCGAGGCTGGCAAGCCGCTCGCGTCGTCGCCGCGCATTGCCAAGATCGCCTTTACCGGCGAAACCACGACCGGTCGGCTGATCATGCAATATGCCAGCCAGAACCTGATCCCCGTGACGCTCGAGCTCGGCGGCAAGTCGCCCAATATCTTCTTTAGGGATGTCGTCGCCGAAGACGACGATTTCTTCGACAAGGCGATCGAAGGCTTCGTAATGTTCGCGCTGAACCAGGGCGAGGTCTGCACCTGCCCGAGCCGAGCGCTCATCCAGGAATCGATCTACGATAGGTTCATGGAACGCGCCCTCAAGCGCGTCGAGGCCATCGTGCAGGGCGACCCGCTCGACCCGGCGACGATGATCGGTGCTCAGGCCTCGTCTGAGCAGATGGAAAAGATCCTGTCCTACATCGACATCGGCCGCCAGGAAGGAGCCGAGTTGCTGGCCGGTGGGGCACGCAATCTTCTACCCGGCGACCTGGCTGGTGGCTACTACGTCCAGCCGACGGTGTTCAAGGGCCACAACAAGATGCGCATCTTCCAGGAGGAGATTTTTGGGCCGGTGGTTTCGGTCACGACTTTCAAGGACGACGAGGAAGCACTGGCGATTGCCAACGATACGCTCTACGGCCTGGGTGCCGGCGTCTGGACACGCGACGCCAACCGCGCCTACCGCTTCGGCCGGGCGATCCAGGCTGGCCGCGTCTGGACCAATTGCTACCACGCCTATCCCGCGCATGCGGCCTTCGGCGGTTACAAGCAGTCCGGCATCGGCCGCGAGACCCACAAGATGATGCTCGACCACTATCAGCAGACCAAGAACATGCTGGTCAGCTACAGCCCGAAGAAGCTCGGCTTCTTCTGATCACTGCGCTCATGCGCGCGGCTCCATTGGGGCCGCGCGCATGGTTGGAAAGCGGACAAGACCATGCTTGCAAAAGTCACGGCGACACCGGCTGCCCTTGAACTGATGGCGGAGATCGTCACCGATCATGGGCCGGTGCTGTTCCATCAGTCCGGCGGCTGTTGCGACGGCTCTTCGCCGATGTGCTGTCCGGTGGCGGGCTTCATCATTGGTGACCAGGATGTGCTGCTCGGCCACATCGGCGAGGCCCCCTTCTACATCGGAGCCTCGCAAGGTGGCTGGTCGCGGCGGCATGTTCTCGCTGGACAACGGGCGGGAGAAGCGATTCCTGACGCGGTCGACCATTTGCGCTGTCAGATGAGGATGTAGGTCATCCATCAGGTCATGGACACGGTCGTCATAGGCTTGACGGCCCTGGCCCAAAATCGGGTCTCATCGCACTCGGTCCTACCAAGCTGACGCTCAGACGGCTACGGAATGTCTCGCCTTGCCGGTTTCGAAATATTTGTCGAACTTTGCCGCGATGCTCCTGACAAAGGGGCGGTTTTCCGCCGGCACGACGAAGCGGTCACCGTCAAGTTCAAGCAACCGCGCAGGATCGTGAAGGGCGGTGGAACTCGCCTTGACGAGAAGTCTCTGGCCGGGTTCGCCAAAGCGCTCCACCAAGTCGATTGCGGAGAAGCCGAAATCGCACATCAGGCGCTCGATGATCCAGCCGCGAACGCGGTCGTCATCGGAAAGCGCAACGCCGCGGACCGTAGCCAATCCGCCGTCCGCGACCATGCGCCCATACTCGGCGGTCGAAGGGATGTTCTGTGCATAGCCCCGGCGAAACTGACTGATTGACGATGGGCCGAGGCCGATCAAGGTTTCGCAACGATCCTCGGTGTAGCCCTGAAAATTCCGGTGCAAGGTCCCGGCGCGGGCCGCAAGCGCCAGCGCATCGCCCGGTTTGGCGAAATGGTCGAGCCCGATTGCTTCGTAGCCCTGGTCCACGATCACCTGCGCGGCCAGTTGCGATTGGGCAAATCGTTCCGCGGGACCGGGGAGCCAAGCCTCGTCGATCATCGTCTGATGTTTCTTGAACCACGGTACATGGGCGTAGCCAAAAAGCGCGATCCGGTCCGGCTCCAGGGTCAGTGCCTGCGCAACCGTGGAGGCGACGCTCTCCCTGGTCTGGTGCGGCAGGCCGTAGAGTAGGTCGAGATTGACGGATTCGACGCCGCGCGAACGAACGCCGTCCACGACCGTCTTGGTCTGTAGGAAGCTCTGCTCGCGGTTGATTGCCTTCTGCACCTTCGGACCGAAATCCTGAACGCCGAGGCTCGCCCTTGTCATGCCGATTTCGGTAAGCGCGTCGAGGCGGGCATCGTCCATATCATTGGGCTCGATTTCGACGCTGATCTTGGCGCCGGCAAGAAAGGCGAAGCTGTTGCGCAGGACCGTTCCCAGCGCCACCATATCCTCGGGCTTGAGCATCGTCGGCGAACCGCCGCCGAAATGGACGGCACGCACGCGGCCCTTGCCTGCGACAAGACCGGCGACGGTGGCGATCTCGGCATGCAGTGAACGCAGATAGGTGGTCACCGGCTCGTAATGGCGGGTCTGCTTGGTATGGCAAGCACAGAACCAGCATAGCTTGTCGCAGTAAGGGATGTGCAGATAGAGCGAAATCTCGTCATCCCCGCCAAGCGTTTGCAACCAGCCGCGACAAACGGCAGCATCGACACCTGGATGAAAATGCGGCGCCGTCGGATAGCTGGTGTAACGCGGCACGTTCTCGCCAAGTCGGGCAACTAAATCTGGGCGCATGTCCTAATCTGCTCCGGGCTGTTTCGCACGACTCTGCTCACGAGACGCAATAGCCGCCTTGATTTCGGTCAACGCCCATCGGCTGCGGACAAACTGCCGCAAGCGCTTTTGCTTGGGTCGATGCTATATCGTGAAAGGACTTTGGGTCCGCGGACGATCACGATGACAGTGCGTCAGGATGTTCATAGCATCGGCATTCCCGTGCTTTGCCAATCATGCGAAGCTCGGCACCATGGCGTTTGCGGCGCGCTCGATCCGGATCAGCTGGTGGGCCTTGCCAAGACCTCGTCGAAGCATACTGTTGAAGCGGGCGTGGAATTGATCGGTGACGCCGAGGCCGTCGACAGTTACGCGAACGTGCTCTCCGGCGTGGTCAAGCTCACAAAGAGCCTTTCGGATGGGCGCCAGCAGATCGTCGGCCTGCAGTTCGCACCCGATTTTCTGGGACGGCCTTTCAAGGGAGAAAGCGCGATCAACGCCGAAGCCGCTACCGCCGTCTCCCTGTGCTCATTCCCCAAGGCCGCGATCGAACGGATGATGAAAGAGTCGCCGGGACTGGAGCACCGCCTCTTCAAACAGACGCTGAACGAACTCGACGACGCGCGCGACTGGATGGTGACGCTGGGGCGCAAGAGTGCTTCGGAAAAGGTGGCGAGTTTTCTGTTGATGATCGCCAGAAACATCGATCCCGCGCTCGACCCCGCCGCCCAGTCGACACGTTTCGAGCTACCTCTGACCCGCGCCGACATCGCCGATTTCCTCGGTCTGACGATCGAGACTGTAAGCCGTCAGCTGACCCGGCTGCGATCGGATCACGTGATCCGCATCGAGAACAATCGGCATGTTGTTGTCGAGAACTTGGATCGGCTGCAAATGCGCTCTGGCGCTTAAGAGTTAATCGACGATCCCGATCATCGGCAGGACATGCTCGCGCTCAAAGGCGATGTGGCGGCGCACGCTTTCGAAGAAGCCGCGCAGCATGAAACCAACCGCTTCGGCATTGTCGATGGTCTTGCCATGGCCGATCGCCAGCAGAATTTCAGTCACCTCGCCGGCAAAGCATTCGTCCTCGACATGTTCGGCGCGCAATCGCCGGGTGGAATCGAGGTTGGCGTCGCGGCTGTTCAAACCAGCCTCGTAGGCCGGGAAGATCATCGTCTCTTCGTATCGATGAATGTTTCGCAATGGCGGGACGATCGCGTTTGCCGTGCTCAGGCATTCAAACGATCAACCTTCGGCAAGGTGTCGGCGATTCTTTCGAGGGCCTCGCAGAGCTGCAGCTTTTCCAGATGGGCACGTTTCATCACCGCCGCCGGAACCGCCTCCCGGCCAGATCGAGCTGTCGTATTTTCACGGCCTGTTTCGTTCAGCGACGATCCCAGCTCCTTCAACCTGTTCAACGGCAGCCTCCTGATCGTTTGTGCGACCGACGCTGCCCAATCCAAAAGGATGTGGCTTTGACATGGATCAAGGCGGCGGTGGGCCGACTGCTGAATTGGTGTCACGCGGATTGGCGTCCGCGCATCGGAATCGACGTCGGGGACATGTCATGAAGTTTGGTACACAAATCTTCGCTTTGGGGCTGTTCACATTTGCCGCCCTTGTCGCGGCCGGGTTCGGTGTCGACGAGCCTTTCCGCCAGCACATGTGGGTGCTGTTTTTTGTGCTGCTCGGGTTTGTCGGCATCCTCATCCGCAACACAAGCTTCGAAGTGGCCGCTCCGATCGACCCATCCGCCTACATGGACGGTCCAATCCGCTACGGCGCCATCGCCACGATGTTTTGGGGTGTCGTCGGCATGCTGGTCGGCGTCGTCATCGCGCTGCAGCTTGCCTACCCCGATCTCAACATCCAGCCCTGGTTCAATTTCGGCCGCTTGCGGCCGCTGCATACCTCGGGGGTCGTCTTCGCCTTCGGCGGCAACGCATTGCTTTGCACGTCATTGTATGTCGTGCAGCGGACCTGCCGCGCCCGGCTTTTCGGCGGCGATCTCGCCTGGTTCGTCTTTTGGGGTTACCAGCTTTTCATCGTCATGGCCGCTACCGGCTATCTGCTCGGCATCACCGAGAGCCGCGAATACGCCGAACCTGAATGGTATGTCGACATCTGGCTGACCATTGTCTGGGTCGCCTACCTCGTCCTGTTCCTTGGCACGATCCTGAAGCGCAAGGAACCGCACATCTATGTCGCCAACTGGTTCTATCTGTCCTTCATCGTGACGATCGCGATGCTCCACGTGATCAACAACCTGTCGATGCCGGCCTCGTTTCTCGGCTCCAAGAGCTACTCCGCTTTTTCCGGGGTCCAGGACGCCCTGACGCAATGGTGGTATGGCCACAACGCCGTCGGCTTCTTCCTCACTGCCGGCTTCCTCGGCATGATGTATTACTTCGTCCCCAAGCAGGCGAACCGGCCGGTCTATTCCTATCGGCTGTCGATCATCCATTTCTGGGCGATCATCTTTCTCTACATCTGGGCCGGGCCGCATCACCTGCACTACACTGCCCTGCCCGATTGGGCGCAGACGCTCGGCATGGTGTTCTCGATCATGCTGTGGATGCCGTCATGGGGTGGCATGATCAATGGCCTGATGACCTTGTCAGGCGCTTGGGACAAGCTGCGTACCGACCCGATCATCCGCATGATGGTGATGGCCATCGCCTTCTACGGCATGTCGACCTTCGAAGGGCCGATGATGTCGATAAAGACGGTCAACTCGCTATCGCACTATACCGACTGGACCATTGGTCATGTGCACTCCGGCGCACTCGGCTGGGTCGGCATGATCTCGTTCGGCGCGATCTACTACATGGTGCCGAAGCTCTGGAACCGTCAACGGCTCTATTCCCTGCGGCTGGTTACCTGGCACTTCTGGTTGGCGACGCTGGGCATCGTTGTCTACGCCGCGGTGATGTGGGTGTCCGGCATCATGCAGGGCCTGATGTGGCGCGAATACGACGAGCAGGGCTTTCTGGTCTACTCCTTCGCTGAAACCGTCGCCGCCATGCACCCCTACTATGTCATGCGGGCCATGGGCGGCGCCATGTACCTCTCCGGCGCCCTGATCATGGCCTGGAACATCGCCATGACCATCCTCGGCCACCAGCGCGAGGAGCAACCAATGCCTGGCGCCGTTCCCACCCTTCAGCCTGCCGAATAAGGAGCCAGAACATGGGCTTGATGGATAGACACGCAATCATCGAGAAGAACGCGACGCTGCTTCTCGTGGGCTCCCTTCTTGTGGTGACCGTCGGCGGCATCGTCGAGATCGCACCGCTCTTCTACCTCGACAACACGATCGAGAAGGTGGAAGGCATGCGCCCCTATTCACCGCTCGAACTTGTCGGGCGCAACATCTATGTGCGCGAAGGCTGCTACCTCTGCCACAGCCAGATGATCAGGCCGTTCCGCGACGAAGTCGAGCGCTACGGTCACTACAGCCTGGCTGCCGAGTCGATGTACGATCATCCTTTCCAGTGGGGATCGAAGCGGACCGGGCCGGACCTCGCCAGGGTTGGCGACCGCTACTCGAATCTGTGGCATGTCGAGCATCTGACGGATCCGCGTTCGGTGGTGCCGGAATCGATCATGCCGAGCTACGCGTTCCTCAAAGACACGCCGATCGAGGTGAAGGACTTCTCGACGCATCTGGTTGCCAACAGGCGTGTCGGTGTCCCCTACAGCGATGACATGGTCGCCCACGCCAACGCCGACCTGATGGCGCAAGCCGATCCCAACGCCGACACGTCCGGCCTCGAAGCCCGCTACCCCAAAGCCAAGATCGGCGACTTCGACGGCAACCAGCAACAGGTCACCGAAATGGATGCCCTCGTTGCGTACCTGCAGATGCTCGGGACCTTGGTGGATTTCAAGAACTACGACGAGGCCGCCGGTTACCGCTGAGGAGGTTTATCCATGGAATACAATTTGATGCGGGAGTTTGCTGACAGCTGGGGTCTGGTCGCCATGGCGCTCTTCTTTGTCGGAGCAATTGTCTTTGCCCTGCGCCCCGGCAGCCGCAGGCTGGCCGACGAAGCTGCCCGGATTCCCCTTGAGGACGAGTGATCATGAGCGACGAGCACATCGATGAAATCTCTGGCGTCTCAACCACTGGCCATGAGTGGGACGGCATCCGGGAACTGAACAATCCGCTTCCGCGCTGGTGGGTCATCACGTTCTACGTCACCATCGTCTGGGCGATCGGCTACACGATCGCCTATCCGGCATGGCCGCTGCTGCACTCCGCGACAACCGGTGTGCTCGGCTATTCGAGCCGCAAGGACGTCAAGAACGAGTTGGTGGCGGCAGAAGTGTCGAAGGGCAAGTATGTCGCGGCCGTAGAGTCGAAGACCGTCTCGGAAATCGCAGCGGACGATGCCTTGCGCGAATTCGCGGTCGCGGCCGGCGGCGCCGCATTCAAGGTCAATTGCACGCAGTGCCACGGCTCCGGCGCCCAAGGTTCCAAGGGCTTTCCCAACCTCAACGACGACGACTGGCTGTGGGGCGGCAAGGCCGAGCAGGTCCAGCAGACGATCACGCATGGCATCCGCTTTGCGAACGATGCAGAAACGCGCCTGTCGGAAATGCCGGCCTTTGGCGACATCATCACCGCTGACCAGATTGCACAGGTCAGCGCCTACGTCGCCAGCCTGTCAGGCAAGGTCAACGATGCAAGTCTGATCCAACCCGGCGCCAAGGTCTTTGCCGAAAACTGCGTTGCCTGTCATGGCGACAATGCGAAAGGCAACAGGGAACTCGGCGCGCCCGACCTGACCGACGCGATCTGGCTTTACGGGTCGGGCGAGACGGCAATCGGTGACCAGGTTCGCGCACCGAAGCAGGGCGTGATGCCTGCATGGGGCGCGCGTCTCGGCGAGACCAAGGTCAAGGAGTTGGCGGTCTACATCCATTCGCTCGGCGGTGGGGAATAGGTCGGGGGCCCTATTTCCTGCCCTTCACCGCCTGAGCGACGAGGCCCGGCCAGTCCGGGCCTCGATCTTTTCGGCATTCGCCGATTGACCTGCATCAACGCGGGTCGGTCCATGCGGCGGCAATGTTGCCCGGCGCGCTCAAAATCACAGTCTGCGCGCAAGTGGAGATAATCGTGCTCGACAAGACGCAGGTGGAACGGCTGGAAGCGGAGGCGGTCAATTCCGCCAAGACACGTCAGCCCCTCTACGCCGCGCGCAAGAAGATCTTTCCAAAACGCGCCTCGGGCAATTTTCGACGCTTCAAATGGCTGGTGATGGCGATCACGCTTGGCATTTACTATCTAACGCCATGGCTGCGATGGGACCGTGGTCCGTTTGCGCCCGACCAGGCCGTGCTGCTCGATGTCGCCAATCGGCGCTTCTACTTCTTCTTCATCGAGATATGGCCGCAGGAATTCTTTTACGTGGCTGGCCTTCTGGTCATGGCGGGCGTCGGTCTTTTCCTGATCACGTCGACTGTCGGCCGTGCCTGGTGCGGCTATGCATGCCCACAGACGGTGTGGGTCGATCTGTTCCTCGTCGTCGAGCGCGCGATAGAGGGCGACCGCAACGCCCGCATGAAGCTCGATGCAGGTCCCTGGACCGCCCGCAAGCTGATGCTGCGCGTATCGAAGCACACGATCTGGCTGGTCATCGGCGCGGCGACCGGCGGCGCCTGGATTTTCTACTTTGCCGATGCACCGACGCTGGTTGGCGAGCTTTTCACCGGTACCGCCGCGCCTATCGCCTACATCACCATCGCCGTGTTGACGGCGACCACCTACACGTTCGGCGGGCTGATGCGCGAGCAGGTCTGCACCTATATGTGCCCATGGCCGCGCATCCAGGCGGCCATGCTCGACGAGAATTCGCTCACCGTCACCTACAATGACTGGCGCGGCGAACCGCGCTCGCGTCATGCGAAGAAGGTGCAAGCCTCGGGGCAGTCCGTCGGCGACTGCGTCGACTGCAATGCCTGTGTCGCGGTGTGCCCGATGGGGATCGACATTCGCGACGGCCAGCAGCTCGAATGCATTACCTGCGCACTGTGCATCGACGCCTGCGACGGCGTCATGGACAAGCTCGGCAAGGAGCGCGGGCTGATCGCCTACGCGACGCTCTCCGACTACAACGCCAACATGATGCTGGCGACCGCGGGCGGCTCCAGTTCAGTCAATCCGTCACTGGTCAGGACGGCCGTCGGCACCTTCTCCGATCAGGTGGCGCATTTTCACATTCGCAAGATCTTCCGGCCGCGCACCTACGTCTACATGGGCCTGTGGTCGCTGATCGGGCTGGGCCTGCTCTATTCGCTGCTGACGCGCGATCGGCTCGAACTGAACGTGCTGCATGACCGCAATCCGCAATTCGTCACGCTATCCGATGGCTCCATCCGCAATGGCTATACCGTCAAGCTGCTCAACATGATCCCCGAGCCAAGGACAATCGTCGTCACCATGCAGGGCCTGGAGGGTGCCGACATGCTCGTCGTCGGCGACGACATTCCGGCCGGCCGGTCTTTCGCCATCCCGGTCGAGCCCGACCGCCTGAAAACGTTGAAGGTCTTCGTTCGCCAGCCGGCGGACCAGATCCACGCCCCGGCACAGACCTTCAAGTTCCGTGTCGAGGACAGAGCGAGCTTCGAGTCGAACGAGTACACCGCAACATTCAATGCGCCAGAGGCCGCCAAATGACCGCCAATGCCCAAAAGCCTCGCGAATTCACCGGCAGGCACATGCTGGCCATCATTCTCACCTTTTTCGGGGTGGTCATCGCGGTCAACCTGACAATGGCCACGCTCGCCAATACGAGTTGGACCGGCCTCGTCGTCGAGAACACATATGTGGCCAGCCAGCAATTCAACAAGGAGGCCGAGGCCGGCCGCGCCCAAGCAGCGCTCGGTTGGACCGGCAAGCTGACCATCGCATGGGGCGAGGTCCGCTACAGCCTCTCCGACGCTGCCGGCAAGCCAGTTCCCCTGCACGGCGTCAAGGTCCTGTTTCGTCATCCCGCCTACGAGAAAGAGGACGAGTCCGTCACGCTCGCCCTCGCCTCCGGCCCGGAGTTCGCCGCGCAGCACATGCCGAAGGACGGCGTCTGGATCGTTGAAGTCGACGCCGATGCCGGCCTGGCGCGACCCTATCGCGACGTCCGCAGGATCATGATTTCGCATGGAGCGCTGCAATGAGCTGTTGTGCACCGGGCGCTGAAATGGCGCTGGATCTGAAGGGCGCCACGTCGGTCCTGCCATCCAGCCAGGAGATCAGGTTGGCGAGCCGATCGCTTGGCGACAACCTTCGCCAGACCGACCTTTCAGTGCCGGCGGTTCATTGCGCCGCCTGCATCCAGACGATCGAGGCGGCACTTGGAAAGCTTGATCATGTCGAAAGCGCGCGCGTCAACCTGTCGACGAAGCGGGTCGCGGTCCAGTGGCGTGGAGACGAGGTGCCACCCTTCGTCGCCGCGCTTGGCAGGCTGGGCTACGAAGCGCATCTGTTCGCACCCGAGGTCGACGACAAGGACAAGACGCTTGCCGAACTGATCCGCGCCGTCGCTGTTGCTGGCTTTGCGGCGGGCAACATCATGCTGCTTTCGGTCTCGGTCTGGTCCGGCGCCGAAGGTGCGACCCGCGACCTGTTTCACTGGGTCTCGGCGCTGATCGCCATTCCTGTCCTCGCCTTCGCCGGCGGCATCTTCTTCCGCTCGGCCTGGAATGCCTTGCGTCATGGCCGCATGAATATGGACGTGCCCATCGCGGTCGGTGTTTCGCTCGCCTACGCCATGAGCCTTTATGAGACGATCAATCATGGCGACCATGCCTATTTCGACGCGTCGGTATCGCTGCTGTTCTTCCTTTTGATCGGACGCACGCTGGATCATGTGATGCGGGAGCGTGCCCGGACTGCCGTGAAAGGCCTGTCTCAGCTGGCCGCGCGTGGCGCCATGGTGCTGCGCGGCGATGGCGCGCGCGACTATCTGCCGGTCGGCGAGATCGAACCGGGGATGCAGCTGTTGATCGCGGCTGGTGAAAGGATACCCGTCGACGGCAAGATCATCCAGGGAACGTCGGATCTCGACTGCTCGCTGGCCTCAGGCGAAAGCACGCCGAAAAACGTGGCGCCGGGCGAAGCTGTACAGGCCGGTGTGCTCAATCTTACAGGCCCGCTGACGATCCAGGCGGCAGCCGCCGCGAAGGATTCGTTCCTGGCGGAAATGGTCCGGTTGATGGAGGCCGCCGAGGGCGGCCGCGCGCAATATCGCCGTATCGCCGACCGCGTTTCAGCGCTTTATGCCCCGGTGGTCCATCTCACCGCGTTTGTGACATTCCTGGGCTGGATGGCGGCGACCGGCGACTGGCATCGGGCGACAACCGTCGCCATTGCCGTTCTGATCATCACATGCCCGTGCGCACTCGGCCTCGCGGTGCCGATCGTGCAGGTGGTCGCCGCGCGACGCCTGTTCGAGAACGGCATCATGGTCAAGGACGGCTCGGCCATGGAACGCCTGGCGACAATCGACACGGCGGTGTTCGACAAGACCGGCACGCTCACGCTTGGCCAGCCGCGGCTCGTCAACGCGACGTCGATCGATCCCGCCATGCTGAAAATCGCAGCCGACATGGCCGCGCATTCGCGCCATCCATATTCAAAGGCTATTGCCGGCCTTGCCGCTAGCAGCAGCCAGCACAAATTCGATAAAGTAACCGAGCACCCAGGGTTCGGGATCGAAGCCGCCGCCGCTGGAAGCATTTGGCGGCTGGGTCGACGCGGATGGGCGGGCTGGAAGGCTCGAACCGGCGGTGAAGGCAAACATGGCTACGGCGGAACAGTCCTGACGGAAAACGGGATGATTGTCGCATCCTTCGTTTTCGAGGATGCGCTGCGCGCCGACGCTAGAACAGCCATTGATCAACTGCACAATGCGGGTCTGCACGTGGAGATGCTCTCGGGCGACACCGCCAAAGCCTGCTCGGAGGTTGCGGACGTTCTGAGTGTCGATGACTTCGTCCCTTGCCTCCTGCCGTCCGGCAAGGTCGAACGCATCGAGAGTCTGGCGAGAGACGGGCACAAGGTCCTGATGGTTGGCGACGGGCTCAACGACACGCCGGCGCTGAGCGCTGCGCATGTCTCGATCGCGCCCGCCACGGCCGCCGACATTGGCCGCAATGCAGCCGACTTCGTTTTTCTGCGCGAAAGCCTCCTGGCCATCCCACTGGCGCTGGACGTCTCGCGCCAGGCAGGACGCTTGATCCGGCAGAACATCGTCATCGCGATCGTCTACAATGCGGTCGCGGTACCGATCGCCATCCTCGGGCACGTCACGCCTTTGATAGCGGCGGTCGCCATGTCCGCCTCGTCGCTGCTTGTCATTGGCAATGCGCTGCGCCTGCGCTCGTCAGAGCCAATTTCACCGGCCAAGAACATTCGCCGCGAAAGACTGGCCAACGCCAACGAACTGGTCGGATCGTCATGACCACTCTCACTTACCTCATACCTGTCGCGCTTTTTCTGGGCGCACTCGGCCTGTCCGGCTTCCTGTGGGCGTTGAGAAGCGGTCAGTACGAGGATCTCGACGGCGCGGCGGAGCGCATTCTCATCGAACGCGACGACGGCGCGGAGAGTGCCCCCCGTTCCAAGTGACTCAGATCAAAGCGCCGCGTGTCGCAATGTCCCATCGTCGTCTGACAAAAATCAGGAGGTGAGCATGCAAGCCGAAGCCATAATGACGAAGCCAGTCATCACAACGGATGCGAACGCGACGATTGCCGAAGCAGTCGAGCTCATGCTCTCAAACAAAATAAGCTGCCTCCCGGTAACGGGCAGCGACGGTGCCCTTGTTGGCATTGTAAGCAAAAGCGACTTCTTGCGCCGAGAGGAACTGGGAACTGAGCGGGCGCGTCCTCGCTGGCTGGAGTTTGATCTTGGCCCGGGCACAATCGCCGATGACTATGCGCGCTCGAACGGCCCAGGCGCCTCGATTGCTGATATTGTAAACTTGATGATGCAACACCGCATCAACAATGTGCCGATTGTCGATCGGGAAAGGGTCGTCGGAATCGTCACGCGAACTGATTTGCTACGTGTCCTGATCCGCACCACGTCGAAACAGGGCACCACGCCACCCGATGACGACCTGATCCGCAAGGCTATACTTGCCGAGCTGCAGGGACAATCGTGGGCCGGTGGTGACTTGATTGATGTTAGGGTCAGCGACTGCGTCGTCGAACTGACCGGGGCGATTGTCGACGAGCGTCAACGGAAAGCTGCAATCGTTGCAGCGGAGAACGTTGCCGGCGTCGGGCAAGTCAAGGACAGCCTCTTCCTCGGTACAGATCCGCTCTCCGTGATGATGGTTTCGTAGCTGCGGAAAAGCGGGGACGCAAAGAAGAGTCCTGTCGGGTTCTGCTCGCTTCCTACATCGCTTGGATGTGAGGCCGTTGGCGCCTCCTGCGGCGTGTAGCGCCCTTCATGCTTGGCGAGCACGCTCTCGGCAGGCGCACTGACGGAAATGCGATGGCCGTTGCCCTCTGTCGAGGTGGGCTTGGCCACCTTGCAAACTCAAATCTATCTGCAGAACGATACCGGCGGCTGATCTTCAGAGAGCCGCCAGTGACTGCGCAGGCTTGCAGAAAGATGCGACACCAAAACTGCAGCATATCAAACTTGGCTCACAAGGCTGACGCAATCCGAGGGCTGTTGTTTCTGGGATTAACATCCGCCAATTTGCGCCAGCGCAAAGAAACGCTGCGTCAGGTCCGATAGTTTCTACTCATCCGCAACGGTAGAAAGACAGGAGACTGACATGATCACGCGACGCGAGGCCCTTTTCGGAGCAGCCATTGGCGCTGCCGCCGTGGCGGCATTGCCGGCATTTTCGGCAACGGTGACAAAGGCAGACATTCAGGGGCTCCCCCGGGAAAAGATCAAGCTCGTGGCGCCGCCGTTCGTGCATCCGCATCACCAGATCGCCGAGGGCGGACCGAAGATCCTCGAGTTCACCATGTCGATCGAGGAAAAGCCTGTCGTCATCGACGCCGATGGCACGAAGCTCAATGCGATGACCTATGCCGGCTCGATCCCCGGCCCGCTGATGGTCGTGCACCAGGACGACTATGTCGAACTGACGCTCATCAACCCCGATACCAACTCACTCGCCCACAACATCGACTTTCACGCCGCGACCGGCGCTCTGGGCGGCGGCGGTCTCACGCTGATCAATCCCGGCGAACAGGTGACCTTGCGCTTCAAGGCGACGCGGACGGGAACGTTCGTCTATCACTGCGCCCCTGGTGGTCCGATGATCCCTTGGCATGTCGTCTCCGGCATGAATGGCGCAATCATGGTGCTGCCGCGCGACGGACTCAGGAACGACAAGGGCGAGCCGGTCAAATACGACAAGATCTTCTACATCGGCGAGAGCGACTTCTATATTCCGCGCGACGAGAAGGGCAATTTCAAGAGCTACGAATCGGCCGGCGACGGCTACGACGACATCGTCAAGGTCATGCGCGGGTTGATCCCGACGCATGTCGTGTTCAACGGCAAGGTCGGATCCCTGACCGGTGACAACGCCATGAAAGCCAAGGTCGGCGAAACCGTCTTGATCGTCCATTCACAGGCCAACCGCGATACGCGACCACATCTCATCGGTGGACACGGCGACTATGTTTGGGAACAAGGAAAATTTGCCAACCCGCCGGCTAAGGACCTGGAAACCTGGTTCATCCGTGGCGGCTCGGCGGGCTCGGCGCTCTATACGTTCCTGCAGCCCGGTGTCTACGCTTACGTCAACCACAATCTGATCGAAGCCGTGGAACTCGGGGCGACCGCTCACTTCATGGTCGAGGGCGATTGGGACGACGACCTGATGACACAGGTCGAGGCGCCTAAACCCATCGCCACCAACTGACGGCACTCCAATTTGCCCGGACGGCGATGCTGTCCGGGCATGGACAAAAGCCATGTCTTCTTTCACCCTGAAGGTTGTTTCGGTCGCCATGGCGGCCGCGACGGTGCCAATGGGCTTGTCCTGGCTCAACATCGGCTGGAGCGGACATCGACCGCCCCACTCTGCCGCCACGACAGTCACCTTGGACCCTGGCTCGATCACCTATCCCCTGCCGGGCGAGTACCTGAGGAATGGACGCCCGCAATCAAATCCCCGGCTCAGCCGACAGTTCAACGAACCCATCGAAATCATGACCTATCAGGTCAGCGTGTCAGACTATGCGAGCTGTGTTGCGGCTGGCGGTTGTCAGACAGCACAGGAGACGCGCGCGATCGCGCCCGGTGCTCCCGTTACCGGAGTGAGTTATCTCGACGCCAATGCCTACGCCCAATGGTATTCGAAGGCGACAGGCGACGACTGGCGGCTGCCGTCCGATGAGGAGTGGGCGTTTGCCGCGGCGGAGCGGTTCGCAGGAGAATTTGAGGGTGTCGAAAACGATGCCAGCAACCCTGCCAGGCGTTGGCTCACCAGCTACCAGGCCGAGGTGGACCTCAATCGCAAACCGGATCCCTTGCCCAGGAGCCGTGGCTCTTTTGGAGCGAATTCGCGCGGCCTCTACGACTTTTCCGGTAACGTCTGGGAGTGGACGTCGACCTGCTATGTCCGCACCACGTTGGCGGCGGATGGGACCGGTGTTGCCAGTTCCGTCGACAATTGCGGTGTCCACGTCCTTGAAGGGCTTCACAGAGCCTACATGTCGAACTTCGTCAGCGACGGGAAAAGCGGAGGCTGTGCTGTTGGCACGCCTCCCGACAATCTTGGATTCAGGCTAGTCCGGGACCATCGAGGGTGGGCGAACCGTTTCCTCGGCCACCTCGGCATTGCGTGAAAAAAGAGCAGCGGCTGTTCCATCGCGTTTCGACTGTCACCTGCTCTCCCCGTCGCCTCACCGTGCCTTTGGCGTCATCAATGCGGTTCCGTAGATCAGGGTGAAGCCGGCAAATGCCGCCACCCATGCGGTGCCGGCCATGTCGATCACCACGTCATAGGGCAAGAAGGCGGCCAGGATTCTAAATGATCCCGCGAGAAGGACGGCCACGAAGATGAACAAGGCGCCTTTCCCGGCCTTGAGCTTTTGCCCGGTGTGCCCAAGCGTCGCGCGGATCATCACGGCAAGCGTCATTGAACCTACCGCACCAGTGCCGAGCGCGTGAAGTCCTGCCGCCGCCGGTACGGCATCGGGAAAGAAGATCGACGCCGAGACCAAGGCAAGACCGACCGGCACGAAGGTATAGGCAAGATGGAGAACCAGCACCAACGGATCCCGCAGTGTGCGCTCGCCGGCCCAGCGCGACAGACGCCACGCCTGGCAGACTGCGGCGACGGCCATAAGCGTTCCTGACGCGCGGTGGTCGGGAGCGAACGTCCACGCTGCCAGCGCCATGCCTGAGATGACAAGCGATGCGATGTCGAAACGCTCGAATGGGGCCGGCAGCCTGCCCGGATTTTCGCGCACGAGCCAGTTACGGGTGAAGCTTGGAATGATGCGCCCACCGATCAGCGAGATGAGCATGATCGCCGCAGCCATGCCGAGCCTGAGGCTGATGGCCGATGTGCCTTGAAGGTGCCTCGATGTGGAACGCGCCGTTGGCGCCCGCCAGAACGCCAAGCGGCAGCAGCACCTTGAGATTGCGCCAATTGCGTCCGGCGACGATCTCGCGTGCCGCCGCCGCTGCGACCGCAAGCAGAAAAGAGCCATCGATCACAGCCGCTGCTTCCCAGCCGATATCCGTCGAGAAGAAGACAGCGGCGCGTCCGGCAAGCCACAGGACAACCAGCGCCAGCAGCGGCAGGCCTTGCACGGGCAGCCGGCCGGTCCAGTTGGGAATGGCGGTCAGCAGGAACCCGGTGACGATCGCCGGCAGATAGCCGAACAGCATCTCGTGGATGTGCCAGTCGACGGGAACAAAAACACTATGAGCATCGAGTTCGCCCGCATACACCGGCAGCCAAAGCAGAATTGAGAGCGCGGCATAAAGCGACCCGAGGAAGAAGAAGGGCCTGAACCCGTAGGAAAGAAATGCAGGCCCGATGTAGGCCCGATGGCGAGGAATTCCCATGATTTGCATCCTTCAAACGAGCAGGGCCGGATGAACCGCCGTCCTCGGTCCATCCGGCCCGCACCTACCCTTTCATGGAGCAGGGATGGCTGTAGTCGATTGCTGGTCAGTTGGCGGGAATCTGAGTGAACAGATCGGCGAACACCGTCTTTGCTTTGCCTGCGTGCTTGACCGCCTTGGCGGCATCGAGGTTGACCGGCTTGCCGACAACGATCAGTGCGACCATGCCCATGCCGTAATGGGGTGCACATTTGACGCCGTAGACGCCCTCCTTCGTCAGCGTGACAGTGATTTCCTCGCTGGGCTTTCCCTTGAAAGGCTCGGCGCCATCCGGAAGCATGCCCTTGATCGACTCGGCATCATGCGTCTTGTCGGTCGGTACGAACTTCACGGTGTCGCCAGGAGCCGCCTGGACGAAGTCCGGCTGGAAAACCATTGCGCCTTTTTCGCCCTTGTTGAGCATTTGCACTACATGCTCTGCGGCACTTGCGCCGCTGGCGAGCGCGAGGATGGTGACGGCGGCGGCGAGGATGGAGAGTTTCATTGATTTGTCCTTTGTTTCGTCTTCGCGGCACTGCGCCGTTCCATGCCATTTAGCCTGATGCGGCCGGGGACAATTTGCGCTGGCGCAAACTCGGGATAAGAAAGGTTTGCCGCACGAATGGTGCGTGCCGTACGCTGTGAGGAAATCTGCTTGGTTGCGCTGGACCGATCGCTGATATCGCAGCTGCCGCTCTTCCAGGGGATGGCGCCCCAGGAGCAAAGCGAGATTCTCAAAGGCGCTCGATCGTCACGCTATGCTAAAGACACAACGATCTTCGAGCAGGAGGCCGAGGCGCAATCCTTCTTCGTGCTGATCTCTGGCCACATACGGGTCGTCCGCACCACGCCGGATGGGCAGCAGGTCATCGCCAGATACATCAGCGAAGGCGAGATCTTTGGTGTCGCCGCAGCGCTTGGCCGGACGACCTATCCCGCCAGCGCTGTTGCGGCGGTCGACTGCGTGGTGCTGGCCTGGCCCAACGCTCTTTGGCCGGAATTGGCGCGACGGTTTCCGGCGTTTGGGGCAACCATCTACAGGACGGTTGGAACCAGGCTGCAGGAGGCCCAGACACGGGTGGTCGAAATGTCCACGGAGCAGGTGGAGCAGCGGGTTGCACATGCGTTGTTGCGGTTGGCAAACCAGACCGGCCGAAAGACCGACAGCGGCATCGAAATCGACTTCCCGATTTCAAGGCAGGATATTGCCGAGATGACGGGAACGACGCTGCACACCGTCAGCCGCCTGCTCAGCAAGTGGGAAGACAATGGAATCATCGTCAGCGGGCGCCAGAAAGTCACCGTGAAGGATGCGCATCGCCTTGTGGTTCTGGCCGAGAACCGGAACAAGAGGTGATCCTCACCGTTCTCGTCGAACAGCCGATTCCAGGTCCAAAATGAAGCGGGTCTCGTCGATCCGATGTTCTCGGCATGCTTCGGCCACGGTATGGAAAGTGCCGATCGGGCAGCCAACGCAAAGCATCCCGTGGCTCAGCATCACTGCCACCGTTGCCGGCCATTTTCTCATGATCTCGTCGACGACCATGTCTCGCTTGATCGAACTGAGTTCCTTCACGATGGGGTCTCCGCGATTTGCGAAGTCTCGTGATATATCCCGCTCGCGCCGCCTTCGTTGCGCTTTCGCAACTTCACAGAACTGGCGTTGAATCCTGGCGGGATTATTTGAGGTACGACAAGCGCCCATGGGAAGGGCCGGGATTAAGGTCGCAGGACCGTCAGATGGCAGTACCAACGACGGCACCAATACCGGCGGTCAGCGCCATTGCCAGCGCCCCCCAGAAGGTGACGCGAACAGTTGCCCTCAACACATTGGCGCCGCCGGCTTTGGCCCCAATGGCGCCCAGAACCGCCAGGAACAGGAGCGAGGCAACAGACACCGTTGCGGCAAGCCAGACGGCCGGCGAAACAAGCACCATCGCCAACGGCATGGCCGCGCCAACCGAAAAGGCCGCCGCAGAGGTCAGCGCGGCCTGGATCGGTCTGGCCGTCGTCACCTCCGAAATACCGAGTTCGTCACGAGCGTGGGCGCCGAGCGCGTCCTTGGCCATCAACTGGTCGGCGACCTGCAAGGCCAGCGTTGGCTCCAGGCCACGTTTGACATAGATCTCCGCAAGCTCCTGTCGCTCGAAGTCCGGCTGCGTCGCCAGTTCCCCCTTTTCGCGGGCAAGGTCGGCCTGTTCGGTATCGGACTGCGAACTGACCGAGACATACTCGCCGGCCGCCATGGACATCGCACCGGCGACCAGTCCGGCGACGCCGGCCACCAAAACATTGGACGCCGCGGCATTGGCCGCCGCCACGCCAACGATCAGGCTGGCCGTCGACACGATGCCGTCATTGGCGCCAAGCACGGCGGCGCGCAGCCAGCCGACGCGCGATACGAGATGGTTTTCGGCATGCAGGCGGCTCATGAGATCACGGCGCGCGCCGTCCAGCAGGTCGCAGCATCCTGACCAGAACATCCGATTTCATATAGAAAATGTTGCCACAGCGCCGCTGCGGCATGGAGGCCGACGACAATGATGATCACCGGCTTGGCGAGTTCGTGAATCTCGCCCATCGCCCGAAAGCTGAAGTACCAAGCCAGCGCCCCGGTAATCGGCATCCCGAAGATGAAAAGATACAGCAGGAAATGGGCGGCCGCGGCAATCCGCTTCAGCAGGACGCTTTCTTCGGGCGGCGCCGCCGGCACGCCATGCCTGAGACGTAGCGCAAACCTGCAGATCGCCAGCACCAATACTGCCAGACCGACATAGACATGAATGTTGGCGCTGAAGATGTCGCCAGCTGCCGGCTCGGTGCCGCGCGAGAACGCCCGGTAAGCCGGCTTGATGTCCTCGCCGATTACAAGCTGCAGGACGATCAGCACCGCGATTGCCCAATGCAGCACTATCTGGGTTCCGGTGTACCCGGCGGGCTCGTTGGCAACATTCATAAGGCAGCTACCTCGCTTGAGAGAACCTTCCTACCTCGCTGCTTATGCGACGATCTTGATCTGGGACAAATCAATTCCTGTCTCCTGCGCTTTCACGGACTCCTCGCCGTTCGACCTCGGCTGACAGCCAGTTGTCAGCTTGGTCGTGGGATATTGCATCCGAAGCGGACGACCAGATGGACCGCCGTGCTAGAAATCAACCTGGAAACACAATTCCGATGAAACAGATTGCCTTGTCGATTTTTGTGATCGCAGCCTCTGGCGCTTATGTCTGGGATCAGGCCGGCAAGGATCCGGCAAACGATATGCTCGGCGAGGCGCTGCCGGCCGACGCGGTCAAAGCGCCTTCCGTGCAGCCAAAAGAGCCCGCATCCGCTGCGGCTTTGCCGGTGCTCAGCACCTCGCCGGCGCCCCTCGATCCCCGGTTCAGAACAAGGCTCCCGATTGCCCGGGAAACGACGGCTGCCATAGCAGTGCCCGCTGAACGGCCAAATGATCCAGACAAGCAGACAGTGGTTCCGGTGGCACCACAACCGTCGCCGACGCCGTCGGCTCAGCCAGTGGCTTCGGCTGCCTCCGATCCTGCGCCAAGAGCACCTTCCTTCGCCATAACTCCCGCCGTTTACATACCGGTCCCGCAGCCGAGGCCGGCATACCCAGAGACGCCAGCGCGTGTCGTCCGGGTGGGGATGAAGCTCGCGGCACATGGCTATGCTGACGGCGTCTACACCGGCCCCACGGCCGATGCCTACTACGGCATCATCCAGATTCAGGCTCTCGTACAGAGCGGGCAGCTTACGGCGCTGAAAGTGCTCAAATATCCCTCCGATCGCCGCACCTCTGTCAACATCAACAGGCAGGCGCTGCCCATGCTGCGTGACGAAGCGATCAGCGCCCAGAGCGCCAATGTCGACATTATTTCGGGCGCGACGCTGACCAGCAGGGCTTTCATCCAGTCGCTGCGCGGCGCGCTGAAGAAAGCGTCGTCGTAGGTCCATGCGCGACACGCGAATTTTGATGGGCATGCCCATCACGGTCGACATTGGCGGCGCGTCGGCCGATGGGTTGATCGACACGGTCTTCGGCTATTTCCAGCATATCGATCGGCGCTTCAGCACATACCGGGCCGACAGCGAGATCGCGGCCATCAACCGCGGCGACTTTCCGGTCGTCGACTGGAGTGGCGAGATGATGGAAGTGCTGGCCATTGCCAAACAGACGAAAGAGGAGACGGATGGATACTTCGATATTCGCAAGCCCGACGGTTCGATCGATCCTTCCGGCATCGTGAAGGGCTGGGCCATTCGCAACGCGGCAGCCATCATTCAGCGAAGCGGCATCAGGGATTTCTTCATCGAGGCGGGCGGCGATATCCAGTCCTGCGGCAAGAATGCATCGGGCCATGACTGGAGCGTCGGCATCCGCAATCCCTTCAACCCGGACGAAATCGTGAAGATCGTCTATCCACGCGGTCGCGGGCTGGCGACCTCCGGATCCTATGTGCGGGGCCAACACATCTACAACCCGCATGCAATTGACAGTCCGATCCAGGACATTGTCAGCCTGACCGTCATCGGCGCCGATGTGCTCGAAGCCGATCGTTTTGCCACCGCGGCCTTCGCCATGGGACGGGACGGTATTCTCTTCATCGAGCAGATGCCTGGCCTGGAGGGCTATCTCGTCGACGCCAATGGCCGCGCCACGCCGACAACCGGGTTCGGAGCCCTTTGCCTGCCATGATCAAAACCATCGACCGTTTTCTCGATCATCTGACAATGTACAGACTGGTCCTCTACTATTTGATGGCGCTGGTCGGCGCCGCGCTCGTGCTCGGCTTCGCCAAGCTCGTGCCACATGATCCGATTGCGCTCGCCTTCACGACGGCTTTGGCGCTGGCCGCCTGCTGGCTCACCAACAAGGTCTTTGCGCGGATCTTTGCAGTCCCAGCTAACAACGAGTCTGTCTACATTACCGCGCTCATCCTTGCGCTCATCCTCGATCCGGTAGCCGCCACGGACATCAAGGGAATCGCGGCGGTGGCGTTCGCCTCCGTCTGGGCGATTTCATCAAAGTTCATTCTCGCCATCGGCCGGAAGCACCTTTTCAATCCGGCTGCACTGGGCGTGGCGCTGTCTGCGTTGCTGCTCGACCAGCCAGCCACCTGGTGGGTTGGCGGCAATCTGACTCTGCTTCCACTCGTGCTCGTCGGCGGCATGCTCATTGTCCGCAAATTGCGCCGGCTTGATCTTGTATCGACTTTTGTGATCGTGGCGCTTGCGACGATTCTGGCAACCAGCGACCCATCGCAGTATCGGAGCGCACTTGCGGAGACCTTGGGTTCATCGCCGCTGCTGTTTTTTGCCTTCGTGATGCTGACCGAGCCGCTGACGGCACCGACGATGCGTTGGCCGCGCATCGCCTTTGCCGCCATGGTCGGCTTTCTCTTTGCTCCCAACATCCATATCGCCTCGTTATATTTCACGCCGGAACTGGCGCTGCTTGCCGGCAACCTGTTTGCCTATGCGGCGGGTCCCAAGGGACGCTTCGTGCTGACGCTGGAACGCATCGAGCAATCGGCCGTCGACAGCTTTGACTTCATCTTCCGCTCGCCGCGCAAGCTCGCCTTCGAGGCTGGCCAGTATCTCGAATGGACACTTGGCCTCGATCGTGCCGACAATCGCGGCAACCGACGCTTTTTCACGGTGGCCTCGGCACCGACGGAGGAAACGATCCGTCTCGGCGTCAAGTTCTACCCGCAATCAAGTGCCTTCAAGCGCGAACTGATGACCATGAAGCCAGGCAGAACGATCCACGCCGCGCAACTGGCCGGCAATTTCACGCTGCCCGCCCGGCGCGAAACCAAGATCGCGTTCCTGGCCGGAGGCATCGGCATCACGCCATTCCGGTCGATGCTGCAATATCTACTCGACCGCAAGGAGCGGCGACCGATCGTCATCCTCTACGGAACCGAGGGACAGCAGGACATCGCATATCGGGACGTGCTTGGCGCGGCCAGGCAGGAACTTGGCATCAAAACGGTCCATGCTGTGGCGCAAGGGGGCGAGCGCGGGCAGTACCCCGGCTACATCGACGAGCGCCTGATACGTCTGACTATGCCCGACTATCTCGAGCGCACCTTCTACATTTCCGGCCCGCAAGCGATGGTCAAGGCGCTGCGTCAGAAACTCCTGGCCATGGGCGTTCGCCGTTCGAAGATAAAGGTCGACTACTTCCCGGGTTTTGCCTGAAGCACGCTCAGATGTGTCGCGGCAAGGAAATGCTCACGACCAGACCCGGATCGGCGTTGGCCATGGCAAGGCGTCCGCCATAGGCTTCGACGATGTCGGAAACGATGGCCAGGCCTAAGCCGCTGCTACCGCCCTTGCTGTCGAGCTGGACGCCACGCGACAAGGCGGACTCCCTATCGGCATCAGGTATGCCTGGACCATCATCGGCGACAGTGACGACTACCTCGCCGGCGGTTGCGGAGGCATCGACACGGACTGACGACTTTGCGTAGCGGGCGGCGTTCTCGACCAGATTGCCGAGGATTTCCGACAGGTCGCCTTCGTCGATTGGCGCCATCAGATCTTCCGCGACCCCCATAGTGAAAGAAAGCTGTTTGCCGCTTGGCGTTCGTTTGACGACGGTAACGACGCCAGCCGCGACGTCCGACACCCCACAGGATGCCTTGCCCGAGACTCCGGGCGCGAGGCGGGCGCGTGCGAGCTCCCGCTCGACATGGCGGCGGATCGCGCCGGTGCTCTTCTCGATCTCCTCGGCCAGATCCGTCTCGCCTTTTTTTCTCAACGCGCGGATGTCGGCCGAAAGAACTTGCAGCGGCGTCTTGAGGCCGTGCGCCAGATCGGTAGCGCGCGAGCGCGCCCGAGCGAGAGCCTTCTCCTGGGCATCGAGAAGGCGATTGATTTCGTCAGCGAGCGGCTGCACCTCGCTCGGTGCCACCACATCGAGCCGCGCTGATCGCTGCGCAATCACGCTTCTGACGGCGACCCGCAAGGTCTCCAGCGGTGCAAGGCCGATGGTGATCTGTATGAAAAACGCGGCCATGAGAACTGCAGCTAGCATCAGGAGAGCCGGAGCGAGATCACGAACATATTCGCTTACAGATACTTCAACGGTTCGATGATCTTCCGCCACGATGGCACGGAAGGACCGGCCTCCGGCATCGATGATCGTACGCTCGACCGCAATAGTGAGTTCTCCGCCCGGACCCGTGAACTCCTCGACCGTTCGCTGCCCACCACTTGCGCTCCGGGCAGGCAGGAGCAGCTTGGCGTCCCACAATGATCGCGAACGCTCGAGGCTGCCGTTGGCGTCGTCCTCCACCTGCCAGTAGTAACCGGACAGCGGATTGGCAAACCGCGGGTCGGTCAGCACTGGGGTCACGACAAGGCGGCCATCGCTTGTGAAGGTCGTTGCGCCGATTAGCTCGTTGAGGTCGACCGTCAACTCGCCCACAACGCGCCGCTCGACGTGAAGTTCGAACAGATAGCGCAAGCCGGCGCCGGCTATGGCGAGCGCGGCAAGGATCGAGATGGTTGCCGCCAACCACAGCCGGAAGCGGATAGAGTTACCCATCAGGCGGGATCATCGGGCATCAGATACCCGAACCCGCGCCGCGTTTCGATGACGCCACTCCCGAGCTTGCGGCGCAAGCGCGCGACGATCACCTCGATCGTGTTCGGATCGCGGTCGTTGCCTGAATCGTAGAGATGCTCAGCCAGTTCGGTCGGCGCCACCACCCGCCCTGCATGATGCATCAGAAACGCCAGGAGCCGGTACTCCAGCGGCGACAGGGAAACGGGAATGCCGCGCAGCGAAATGCGCATCTGGCGCGTGTCCAGAAGCAGCGGGCCGGACCTCAGAACGGGTGCCGCCTGTCCTGCCGAGCGGCGCAGGATTGCGCGCAACCGAGCGAGCAGTTCTTCCATTTCAAAAGGCTTGGGAAGATAGTCGTCAGCACCGGAGTTGATGCCCTCGACCCGCTCCGTCCACATCCCCCTTGCGGTGAGGATCAGAACCGGAAACCGGCGGGCGTTGGCCCGCCACCGCTTCAAGATCGTGAGGCCATCGAGCTTGGGCAATCCAAGATCCAGAATCGCTGCGTCATAAGTCTCGACATCGCCCGCGAACCAGGCGGCTTCACCATCCTTTACAACATCGACCGCCATTCCGGACGCCTTGAGGGCGGTCGCGATATCGGCAGCGATACGGGGCTCGTCTTCGGCGAGGAGGATCTTCATCAGTCGCCCTCCCCATCGTGGATGACGACACCGGCACCGGCGTCGACATCGACGGTCTTTCGTCGGCCATCGGCACCGACGACCTGGAGCCGGTAGACCCATCTATTGGCGTTGCGGATGAGATCGACCGCCACGACATCGCCTGGCGCTTTGGCACGGACAACGTCGAGTATGTCGGCAAGGCCCTTGATTTCGCCGTGCTCGTACAAATCTCGTGCCCGGTCATGGTCGCCGTCATCGTCCTCGTCGGCGTGGGCAGCGAGAGGCATGGCAAGGACAAGTCCAGCGAGCCCCAGCGCCGCCAAACGCATCAACAGGCTTTTCATCGGCAAGGCATGTCGCACATTGAAGCTTTCAATTTGCTGTCAGTCATCCTCAGCCCACAGCAAGCAGAGGATCCCTATCAGGCATTGTCGCGTCCAATCATGGCCGCGCCGAGAAGGATACCAGACCATGCGCAATTCCATGCTTGTCCTTGCAGTACTTGCAGGCCTCACGATCTTTGCCCTGCCGGCGGCGGCTGAATCGGACGATGGATCATGTGGGGCGCCGTCGTCCGTTGATCCGTCCGGCCCGATCGACCTGCAGGCCATCCCGATGCAGGATGCCACCACTCCGAAAGCCATCAGGGGTGATGACGAGGCGTGTGACGACCGGCAGGGCGATGAGGCCGACGAAAACGACTAGATCTCTCGTTGCCAGTGCGTGGCCCGTCGCAGCACATAACGATCACAAATGTCGGGCCAAGGCTCGCCGTAAGGCCGGCAATTGTCCAAAGTCCCTACCAATTTCTGGAGAGTTTTCGTGGTTCCCATTCAGCATATCCACCCCATTCTTGTTCATTTTCCTATCGTCCTGATCTACACGCTTGCGGCTATCGACCTTGTGGCGCTGGCTGGCGGCAGCGCCGTCACCAGGAAATCGGGCGCCGGCACGATCTCTACTTTTGTGGCCCTGGCTGCCGGAGTGTTCGCCATCGGGACCTGGTTCTTCGGCGGTCTTGCCCTGGATCACGCCGAAGCGGCCGGCTTCAGCAGCGATATCGCAGAAATCCACGAGAGCCTGGGGGGTATCACTGCCTTTGCCTTCCTGATCTGGGGACTGGTGCGGCTCGCGCTTTGGGTACGGAATCGCGAGTTTCGGGCTGTAACGATCGCCATCCCTTTGATTGAAATCTGCGGAGCAATTCTGGTCACTGCGACGGCTTATTATGGTGGACTGCTTGTCTACGAACTTGGCGTGAATGTCGCCAGGACCGCGATCGCTGGCTAACGGAAACGCGCCCGTCACTTGCGAGCCAACCTTTGGACCATTTGCCTCGATGGCAAAATGATTCAGATCAAGGCGCTTCGTGCATGTGGAGCCTAAGAAGCCGGAGGTTTTGAGAAACTCCGGAGAGCGAACATGCAAGCCGCAGCCATAATGAGCAAGCCGGTCGTCGGCATAGACCCGTCCGCATCGATCGCCGAGGCGGCCGGGTTGATGCTCTTTAAAAAGATCAGCGGCTTTCCCGTCATTCGCGACGACGGCACCCTGGTCGGGATCGTCAGCGAGGGCGATTTCCTGCGTCGCGGGGAACTGGGCACGCAGCGCAAGCGCTCGCGCTGGCTGGAGTTTCTCGTCAGTCCCGGAAAGGCCGCCGATGAATATGCCCACGCGAACGGGCGACGGATCGAGGAGGTGATGTCGCAAGATGTCGTCACGGCACCGCCTACCGCATCGCTCGCCGAGGTCGTCGAGCTCATGACGCGTCACCATGTCAAACGCGTTCCAGTTGTCGACGCCGGGAAAGTCGTCGGCATCATCACCCGCTCTGATCTTCTGCGGGCATTGCTGAACGTCCTTCCAGATGCAACGCCTTCAGCCATCGATGACGAAGAGATTCGGCAGAACATCACGACCGAGCTGGCGACAAAGAAATGGGCCGGCAAGGACCTGATCAACGTGACGGTGAAAAACGGGGTGGTGAAACTGAGCGGTGCCATCTTCGACGAACGTGAGCGCCAGGCGGCCATTGTTGCGGCCGAAAACGTCTCCGGCGTCAAAGCGGTCGAGGATGGTCTCTTCTGCGCTGATCCCGTGTCCGTCCTCCTGGTTTCTTAGTGCTGGCCGACCAACGCCGGGTTGGTGTCGCGAGCCGCTGTGCCCAGAGAGCTTGAACTTGCGTCGGAGGAAAGCTCGGCAGCGAAACAGGTGAGCGCTTACGCTTCGCTGCGCTCAGATCGCGACTAGAAGGATCAATGGCCGAAGGAGCAGCAGGGCGAATGCAACAAGCGCCGCGCCGGTAACTCTCTCTGCCATTCTTTTGCCTCCGCTGAAGCGCCGACCTAGCAACAGCCACAACGATCCTGTGGCAGCTGTCATCACAAGCAGCGTAATCCAGAAGAGTCCCAGCGCCCGCAGTTCGATGTCCATCGGCACGATAGCCAGGCAATAAATAAGGCCTTCGGGTCAGGGCACTGGTCGCCGCAACAGAAATGGCATCGCCTTTTTTGGAAACGTTAGTCTCGGCGCTCGCCACCAGGCGCAGCCCACGAATGACGGCCATCCGGCTGCAACCAGCCTCAGTATCTGAATGGCATCCGTGGACGCAGCGACAACCGGCACGCGGATGCGATCCCGTATCCGCATGCCTGAGCGGCTAAAAGTTTGATCGCATTCGCTCGTTTGACCGACCCCGCCATCAAAAGAGCGTTGGTTGGCCCTGGTGCCAGATCGTCCACCGAAGTGATAACGTCCTCAAGGCTGATCTGCTCGATGCACTACCGTTGGCCGGCTACGTGCTGCAGTCGTGCGATCAGGTCGCTGTTACGGCAATAGCCTGGCGGATTCTCGGCTTGCTGATGTTCGTCGAGCCAGGTCATGCATTCGTCCTGATGGCCGCAGGCACGGCAGCGGTTTACTGCCCGATTGGTGACTGCCGCATGGTCTGCCACGACCTTCAAATGTTTGTCGACGCCGACCGTCCGCATCATGCGACCCATCAGAGCCGTTCTGGCGTCGACCGAAATCAGGTAATCGAGAAGGCTCATATTGATCAGTCCTGCCTACTCGCCATCATTGCCATGTTGGCGGCAGGTGGCGTTGATCTCGATCAACAGGCTGTGTGGCGCAAAACCGAAGCGACAAGGCGGTCTAGAAAGGGCCGTTGGCCGGCAAGCAGGTTTGCCCGGGCCAGGTCCAGATCCAGCCATGCACTGCGATCCACCTCGGGAAATGACTGCATGCGGCCGCTGCGTCGTGGCCATTCCATCTCAAACATGTTGCTGCGCAACGTGGCGGTATCGAAATCGCCTTCCAGCGCGAAAGCAAGATTTTGCTCTTTCGCTGGCACAACTCTCCCAGATTGAGCAGGGCTCCCTTTGGCTCCCAACCTGTCTCTTCCTGGAATTCGCGCCGCGCCGCGGCTTCTGGCAGCTCGCTGTCGTCATACTCGCCCTTGGCGATGGACCAGGCGCCAAGATCGCGGCTTTGCCAGGAAGGGCCGCCCGCATGGACGAGCAGCACCTGCAGCCCATTGCTTGATCTGCGATAGGGCAGAATGCCCGCGCTTCTTTTCATCATCGCCTCAAGCCTCCCACACCGGCCTATAACCTCGAGTAGGCCGCATGAGGTTTGGAGACTCTATCGATCATCTGCCCCGCCCTCTTCCGCTGCGACTGGCGGATCTCCGGTCCAAAGAACCAACGCTTGGTCGCCTCCGAGGCCAGGAGATAAAGCGCGGTGATAGCGACAAGCCCGGCAAGCACGGGCAGTGGCAGGGGCACGAAGCCGAACCAGGCAGCAAACGGCAGATAGGGGATCGTGATCGCAACAACCCCGACAGCCAGCGTAAGCCAGGCAAGCAACGGGCTTGGACGGCTTGCCCAGAAAGCTCCGTGTGTGCGCACAATGAGCACGATCGCAAGCTCTGTCAGCAACGATTCGACAAACCAGCCGGTCTGGAAGGCAGCCGCCGTGGCGTGAGCGACGAACAGCAGGAACGCGAACGTGGCGAAATCGAACAGCGAGCTGACTAGGCCAAAGCTGATCATGAACCGCCGCACAAAACGGATGTCCCAGTGGCGCGGCCGGCGCAGCTGGTCTGGATCCACATTGTCGCTCGCGATCGCCAGAGAAGGAACGTCGGAAAGGAAATTGTTGAGCAGGATCTGCGCTGCCAGGAGCGGCAGGAAAGGCAGGAAAAGCGAGGCAATAGCCATGCTAATCATGTTGCCGAAATTGGCGCTGGTGGTGATGGAGATATACTTCATAGTGTTGGCGAATGTCTTGCGGCCGTCGTCTACGCCGCGCACCAGCACACCCAGATCCTGCTTGAGAAGGATAATGTCGGCGGCCTCGCGCGCGACATCGACAGCGGTGTCGACCGAGATGCCAATATCTGCCTCATGGAGAGCAGGCGCATCATTGATGCCATCACCCAGATAACCAACCACACGCCCCCTGCTCCGCAAGGCCTGAACGATGCGCTCCTTCTGGTTGGGATCGATTTCGACGAAGAGATCGGTGTGCTGAACACCTGCAAACAGCGCGCTCTTGGTCAATTTCGAAAGCGCCTCGCCGGTCATGATCTTGTCGGCGCGTAGGCCGACCGCCTGGGCAAGGTGCGCGGCAACGTAGCGATTGTCGCCCGAAATGACCTTTACCGCGATGCCGCGGTGGGCGAGCTCGGCAAGTGTCTCCTTGACGCCTTTCTTGGGCGGGTCAAGGAAAAGCAGGAAGCCCGCGAAGGCGAGATCGATTTCATCAGTCCTGCTAAACGTTTTCCGGGTCTCAAATCGACGGATCGCCACGCCCAGCACGCGGTAGCCGTCCGCGCTCCAGCGCCGGAATTTGTCGTCGATCGCCGCACAGTGCGTTGCATCGAGGGGCTCCAACCCCTTGGCTGTGCGGATGAAGGCGCAGATTTCGAGGACATTTTGCACGGCGCCTTTGGTGATCAGAAAGTCTTCGGCATCCTTGGTCCGCACGACAACGGATAGGCGCTTGCGGATGAAATCATAGGGAATCTCGTCGACCTTGGTGAAAGCGGCCAGTGAAGCGCCCTCGCCCGGCGAACCTGCGATCGCCTCGTCCAGCGGGTTCTTCAGTCCGGTTTGCAGGGTTGCATTGAGGCGTGCCCAAAGCAGGATATCGGTTGACGAATTGCCGTCGACATCGAGCCAACCGTCGAGGTGGATCACGCCTTCCGTCAGCGTGCCGGTCTTGTCGGTGCACAGCAGGTCCATGCTGCCCAGGTTCTCGATGGCGTCGAGACGGCGCACGATCACGCCATTGGCCGCCATGGCGCGAGCGCCTCGCGCCAGCGTCACACTGATAATGGCCGGAAGCAGTTCCGGCGTGAGGCCAACCGCCAGTGCCAGCGAAAACAAAAGCGATTCAATCAGCGGTCGGTGCAGCATCAAATTGGCGAAGAACACCAGGATGACAATCGCCAGCATGATCTCGGTCATCAGATAGCCGAACTGTCTGATCCCGCTGGCGAACCCTGTTTCCGGAATTTGTCGCTCCAGTGCCGCAGCAATCGAGGCGAATTCGGTGCGGGCCCCGGTTGCGGCCGCAAGCACGGTTGCAGTCCCGCTACGCACGGATGTGCCCGTGAAAACCGCATTGTTGCGTTGGGCGACGGAGGCATCTGGGTCAGATCGCCCCGCGGCCTTCAAGACGGGGAAGGTCTCTCCGGTCAGCACGGCCTCGCTGACATTGAAGTCTCGTGCGTCGAGGATTATGCCGTCGGCAGGAATGAGGTTTCCCGCTGATAGCCGGATGAGATCGCCCGGCACGATTTCTTCAGCGGAAACAGAGGATTCAACCCCATCTCGAAGCACGACAGCCTTGCGCGAGATGCGCTGTTTAAGGGCTTCTGTCGCTCGCGATGCTCCATATTCCTGAGTGAAGCTGAGAACGCAGCTTGCGAGCACGATCGCGCCGATGATTGCGGCCTCGTGCCCTTCGCCGACGAAGGCCGAAACGCTGGCTGCGAAGATCAGGATCAGGACAAGCGGGCTGCGGAACTGACGAGCGAACACGGTAAGCGCCGACGCGCGCGACTTCGACCCCGGCGTGTTTGCGCCATACAAGACGAGCCGTGCGGCCGCCTCGGCCCCTGCCAACCCCGACGTGACGGACGTCGCCAGGCTTCGCACCAGCTCGTCGCTGGTGATCGACCAATAGGGACCTGAGGCGGTAGCGCCGGCTTGCTGGTTCACGCCAGGGGGCACCAGGTTCGGTGCCATCAGTATGAGAGGAAGCGGTTGATGCTGCGCTCTTCGATCAGGGTGCGGGTGACGCCACCAAACGCCCATTCGCGCAAGCGGCTGTGGCCATAAGCGCCAGAGATGATCATGTCGGCACGGATAGAGCGTGCCAATGTCAACAACTGTTCGCCGTCGACTTCACCGGCTATCAGTTCGGTGTCAGCCACAATGCCGTGATGCTCGAGATAGACGGCGACATCGGCGAGGCTGTCACGAACGCTGTCGTCGCCTCTGGCCGCGATTGTAGCGACGACAACCTCATCGGCCTTGCCCAGGAAGGGCAACGCATCCGCCACCGCCCTTCGCGCCTCCCTGGTATCCTTCCAGGCAACCAGGACCGTTTTTGCGCGGATGTGTTCAACATTGTTTCCGGTGACCAGGACTGGCCGGCCGATGCCGAGCGCCAGGCTGCCGACATCGACGGCGCGAAACACATTGTCTCCCGATTCGGCGATCACGATAAGGTCGGCTACCCGGGCGAAAGTGCTTAGGAACCTGGTCGGGCTGCAGACGGCTTGTCCCCATTCGCTTGTGATCGAAGCCGGAACCAGGCTTTCAAACTCGGCACGCAATTCGGCAAGCCGCTTTTCGATCTCAGTCCGCTCGATCTGCATCACCTCGCCTTCGTAGACCATGCCTTCGCCGGTCGCGACCAAGGGCGGAACATCTGCCGCCGCCAGCCCGATGAGATGGGATCCAAAGCGCTCCGCGAGCTCGATACCCACCTTTACGATGGCGGTCGGAGGCAGATCTGCGGCGAGATTCACGATGATCGACTTGTAGGACACTGTGCGCGCCTTTCCTTGCAGCAATTCGAATGCTTCATGAATTGCATCAGCGGGCGCATGCTTCCTTGATGCGCGTCAAAGAGCTCGCCGATTGCATTTGCAGGGAAAACCGTTGGCAATCGATCCGTTTTGCCTCTGAACGGAGAAGTGATAGTTAGGCCTTCTTGCATGTGCCTCGAGCCCAGGAACCGCAGGTGATCCAGGACGAATCGCTCAGTTTGTCGCCCGGCGGGACGACACTGAAATCCCTGTTGTCGCAAATGTTCGATCAGGCGCCGGGGTTCATGGCTCTGATACGGGAGCCTGACCATGTATTCGTGCTGACCAATGCCGCCTATCAGCGCCTCATCGGTGACCGGCAAGTTATTGGAAAATCGGCGCGCGAGGCCTTTCCCGAACTCGAAAGACACGAATTTCTCGAACGGCTCGATCGGGTGTACCGAACCGGGGAGACCTACAGCGGCAAAGGCGTGAAGGTCGGCTTCCGCAACAACAGCAATGGGCCAATTGAGGAGCGTATCCTGGATGTTGTCTATCAGCCGATCACGGCCGATGACGGCCGAATTACTGCCATCTTCATCGAAGGCACGGATGTCAGCGATCTCTCATTTGCCAATGCTGCGCTTCTGTTGCGCGAAGATCATCTGCGTTCAATCCTGGCGACCGTGCCCGATGCGATGGTCGTCATCGACGAGCAAGGCAGTATCCAATCTTTCAGCACCGCTGCCGAAATGCTGTTTGGTTACCAGTCAGGCGAGGTCATCGGACAGAACGTCAAAATGCTGATGCCGGCGCCGTACCGCGACGAGCATGATGCCTATCTGCTTCGGTACCTGACGACGGGGGAGCGCCGCATCATCGGGCTCGGCCGCACCGTCACCGGGGCCCGCAAGGATGGCACGACTTTCCCGATGGAACTTTCCGTCGGCGAGATGCATCCGGGAACCGGACGCTTCTTTACCGGCTTTTGCCGCGACCTGACCGAACGTCATCGCGCGGAAGCACGAATACAGGAACAGCAGCAGGAACTCCTGCACATGGCGCGGTTCACCGCGCTTGGCGAGATGGCATCGACGCTTGCTCATGAAATCAACCAGCCGCTGACCGCCATTACGAATTACCTGAAAGGTAGCCGGCGGCTGCTCGAGCACAGCGAGGAGAAGAATGCGCCCGTGCTGCGGGATGCCGTGGAAAAGGCAGCTGAGCAGGCCTTGCGAGCTGGAGACGTTATCCGTCATCTGAGGGATTTTGTGGCAAGGGGCGAAATCGAGCGACAGGTCGAACGACTGCCGGTGCTGATAGAGGAAGCCGCGTCCCTAGCCCTGGTTGGTGCAAGGGAGATGAATCTCCTCGTCAGCTACAAGCTCGACCCGTCCGCCGAACTGGTCTTGACCGACCGCATCCAGATTCAGCAGGTTCTGCTCAACCTGATGCGCAACGCGGTTGAGGCCATGCAGGATGCGCCGCGCCGCGAATTGAAAGTCACAACCGCTGCCCGGGAAGATGGGATGGCCGAGGTGAGCGTGATCGATACCGGCCCAGGCCTCGCGCCGGAGGTTTCGGCACAACTTTTCCAGCCATTTGTGACCACCAAGAAGCAAGGCATGGGTGTCGGCCTTTCCATTTGCCGCACCATCGTTGAATCGCATGGCGGTCACATATGGGCCGAGGCGGTGCCGGCCGGTGGGACCGCGTTCCGGTTCACCTTGCGCATCGTAGAGAAAGAAGAGGTCACAAATGGCCGACAGTGATCTGGTGCACGTGGTCGACGACGACGTCGATGTTCGCAAGTCGCTCGGTTTTCTTCTGGCCACAGCAGACTTCGCTGTGCGCCTGCACGAATCGGCTACAGCTTTTCTGTCGACGGCGACCAGCAGTCTCGACGGCTGCATCGTCACCGACGTCCGCATGCCGGGCATCGATGGCATAGAGTTTCTGCGACAGCTCAGAGCAGGCGGACATACAATTCCGGTTATCGTGATGACGGGCCATGCCGACGTTGCGCTCGCCGTTCAGGCCATGAAGGAAGGCGCTTCCGATTTCATCGAAAAGCCGTTCGACGACGAGATGCTGATCCAAGCGATCCGCTCTGCACTGGCCAACCGGAACGAGGCGAACGCGGCGCATCCACAGTCTGCTGATATCCGCGCGCGTCTGTCGAGCTTGTCGGACCGAGAGCGGCAGGTACTGGATGGACTTGTTTCCGGTCTGCCGAACAAGACGATCGCCTATGACCTTGGAATCAGCCCGCGCACAGTCGAGATCCATCGCGCCAATGTCATGAGCAAGATGGGCGCGGGCAGCCTTTCACATCTTGTGCGCATGGCGCTGATCGTGGAATCCAGACCCTAGGGAGAGCCTTCGAGAGGTTTGTCAAATCCGGCTTGAGCCTGCTCCGGTTCCCAATCGCGCCAGTGCGTCGGCCGGATGTCGACACGGGCGCCGGTGGTGGCGTTCTTCCAGCCTTCTCGACTCCTTACGCACGGAAATACGAGCGCATGCGTCCCCTCCTCGTCGACGACGGCGAGTTCGAGATCGCGACCATACGGTGCGCTTAGGATAGAGTTCCACATTGTCTTAGCTTTGACGGAAACAGCGCGGCGCACTTTGACCTGGATCATTTCTGAAATTGCGCGATGCGATTGGGGGCAAGTATGCGCGTCGCTCGTTCCGAGCGGACGAGGTCCAATCATTTGGTTGTGTAGGGGGTAAGCGCGCGCCGCTTGGCGACCGGCCATGCCAGCCCGGCCATTGTGCGAGTTGCAAAACAGCCGGCCGCTGTCTGCATGCTGGCATCCTCGCAGCTGTTTGATCGTGATCAAGGCCCAGTTTGGCGAAGCGCCTACCATGCGAAGCAGAAGGAGATTGTCATGCAGTACATCAAGGTCGACGAAGCGCTATGGGCGTCCAGCATGTTGCCTGAGGGCATCCTGGAGCGTTGGTTCATTGCCAGCGGCGACACAATCAAGGCCGGCGAGCGAATAGCCGAAATTCGCGTCGAAGACGCGCTTCACGAGGTTGTCGCGCCCGCAAGTGGCCGCGCGACGATTGTCGCCACAGCAGATGCCGTCATCGAACCCGGCTCGATCCTGGCAACGCTGGAGTTCCAATCCGCGTGAGGCAGCCGACGGCTCACCGACAATTGCGCTGATCAACAATAACTCAAGGACGTATAGACATGCAGACCCAACATGCCGTCGCTTGGCTCGACCATCGCGAAGCCAAGGTGTTTTTCTTCAACCGTGAGACAGCCGAAGCGCGTGAGGCTTGTCACCACGCTGGCGCATCATCAGACCCACAACAAGGCAGGCAGCATCGACGGCAAGCGAGCGCCCGAAGACGATGCCTTCTACCACGATGTGATCAACGCCCTGGAGCCAGCCAAGGAATGGCTGATCGTGGGACCAGGATCGGCAAAAGATGAACTGGCCAAGCACATCCGTGACCACCATGCGCACTTGAAGGATCGCATCGTCGGTGTTGAAACGGCGGATCATCCTACGGAGGCCCAGATTGTGGCACACGCGCGGTCGTTCTTCCGTGCTGCTGACCGGATGTTGCCCTAGCTCAGTCTGGAGTTGCTCTGACGGCCCGCGATCGGCTGCGCAGCGGACCGTCTGGTTCGGTTGACCGTTGCGCCCATGGCCCCGATCACGGCTGCTGCAAGCCGCTGATGTAGGCGATTATCGCCTCGATCTGGTCAGGGCTTGCAACCCATTCGGGCATGTCCGGATGGCCGGTCGAAATGCCCTCGGCGAGGGCTTCCTCGAGATCCGTGATCGGATAGCGCTTCGATAAGGTGCGAAACGCCGGCGCGTCGGGATGGGTGCTTTGATCGGTTTTTCCAATGGCGTGGCAGCGGGCGCAATTGAACTCGACCAATGCCTGGCCACGTTCCGTCAGGCTGTTGGCCTGTGCAGGCACGAATCCAAGCAGCAACGCCGCAGGTGCGCAAACCCATCGAAACCGCCGCCGGCGACGCCCGCTGCACATATGGCTGCTCATGGTTCCAGGCCTCCGCCTTTCGATCTACGCGGCTGTCTTCGCCGCTGCGTCCTCGATTGCGGTTTTGGTTTCCTCGCGCACGCGCTTGGCCGTTTCCGACGCGAGCTTGGAGGTCAGGCCCGCGACCTTGCCGGCTTCGGTTGTGTATTCCAATGTCGCATTCTGCAGGAAAGTGGAGAAGATGTCGAAGGCGTCGTTGAACTCAGCGTCGATCAGGTCACCGGCCAGCTTTACATCCTGCTCGTAGCGATGTTTCAGAAACCCCAGCGTTTCGATGTGATAGCGCATCATTGCTTTGAAAGCATGCGTCTGAAGAGACGCCGCAGCGAAGACGACCTTCTGGCCATTCTCCACCATCGGCAATAGTTGCATACCGAATTGCGACGGTTGGGGACGGATCTGCATGATCGGTACTCCATTGTGAGGGTGCAAACAAAAGTGTTCGAGCATACGACGCTAACGCTATTCGTCGCTGGGTCCTTGATCCGGATCAACAGATGCAATCGGGCGCCACCGATGTCGTTCCCACGTTTGACACGCATCAAGGTCGTTGTTCGTTCTTCGTGGCTAGCTCGCTCTGACGAAAAAAAGGGCTGCAGCGATGGCTTTCAAAACGATCATGGTTCAACTGGACGTGGACACCATCGCCGCGCCACGCATCTCCATGGCCTGGGATCTTGCGCAACGACATGATGCCGATCTGATCGGCTTCTGTGCAGCCGAGCCGCATTTTGTCATACCAACCGGCACCGATGACCAGGCCGCGACCAAGGCGTTGTGGTGTCAGGTGGAGGAGATTGAGGGCCGCCTCAATTGCTTGAGAGAGGAATTCCTGAGCACAGTCAACGGCAGCAACCGTGCCTCGTGGCGCGGAGAAATAGGAAATCCCACGCGCCAGCTTGCACTCAATGCGCGTGCCGCCGACCTGATCCTAACTGGCTCGCCGACGGTCGATCTGATCGTCGACCATCATCGACTGCTGGATGCGGCAAGCCTCATCCTCGCAGCCGGCCGCCCGATACTCGTGGCCTCGGAAACCTTTGCACCGATCAGGGCTGCAAGCATCCTGATAGCATGGAACGACACGCGGGAAGCGCGCCGCGCTGTCGTCGACGCAATGCCCCTTTTGATCGAGGCCAGCAATGTTGTGGTCGTCTCCGTGGACCGGGGAAACTCCGCGCCTCGGGACAATGTTGCCGATGTCGAGCGCTTCCTGGCACGCCACGGCGTGAAGGCGCGATCGGAAGTTTTGGATGCGCGCGGCTCCGAGCAAGCGGACCTGCTCCTGCGGATTGGGCACGAAATTGCGGCTGATCTGATTGTTCTGGGAGGGTATGGGCACAGCCGCGTTAGGGAAATGACCTTTGGCGGCGTGACGCGTTCTGTGCTGCGCAGCGGCTCGTTGCACCGCTTCATCTCAAATTGAGCAAAAAGACATCTCAGGCTCTCCGATATTGACATGAATCAAGGTCGGCCTTTCCCGCAACGGGCTACGTCTAATCCTTGCCAAGTTGAGCGTAGCCGATGACGTGCGGCGAAAGAAACCGCGAGCAAACGCGGGCGGGCGCTGAGCGATATGTCATGTAGGCAACAAGACTTGGTAAGGGCCGCCGCACTGTAATTGCGCCGCTGGATCAAATTCCAGGCGGCGAAGGTGGTGCGGCGGCCCCACCAATTGCTCACCAGGCAAAGGAAAGTCGACATGAACTATCAGCGGTTTTTCGAGGAAGCGATCGACCAGCTCCATGCCGAGCGTCGCTACCGCGTTTTCGCCGACCTCGAGCGGATCGCGGGCAAGTTCCCGCGCGCCATCTGGCGTTCCAAT
>NZ_RZQP01000120.1:0-18980 GCF_003998165.1 Mesorhizobium sp. M7A.F.Ca.US.007.01.2.1
AAGAAGTGAACAGGTATGTCCAGGATCGGCGCTTTGACGCGCGCCGCATGGCGATCGGCAACTCAGACGCTGGCCAAGGGTTCGAAAAGTTTACACCCGACGCTAGCGCCGGCCGATTTCAAGCGCGCACTTACGATCAACGATCGATATGGCGGGCTCACTGTCAATGTCCCCAAAATGCCTTTCTGGCTGACCGGGGGTGAAGCCTTCGTCTACCGCCGGACTAGCCACGGCGAGCAGCAGTTCATGCAGGTCGATGCTGCCACGGGTTTCAAGCGGCCCGCTTTCGATCAGGCGCGTCTGGCGGCAGCGCTAAACAAGGTGAGCCATGAGAGCTATCAAGCCGGCAATCTTCCGTTCGACCGTTTCGAACTGAGTGAGGATGGTCGCAGGCTCGACTTCCAGATTGAAGACACCCGGTGGAGCTGCGACCTTGCAAGCTATGACTGTACCAGCACCACATTCGATGCAAGGAAAGGGGACCGTAGGGAGCTCAGCCACCGCTACACGCCGCCAGCGGAGAACAACCCCGACAAGAGCAACGCGTCGCCCGACGGCAAATGGATCGCCTATATCAAGAACTGCAACGTTTTCCTGCGCAGCGAGGACGGATTGCAGGATGTTCCTCTGAGCCGGGACGGAGCCGAAGGCAATTGCTACGTCTTTTCGACGCTGAGCTGGTCGCCGGACTCGCGCCACCTCGCCGCTTACCTTGTTCGCCCCGGCTATAGGCGAGAGGTCCGCTACCTCAATTCTTCGACGGACCAGTTGGAGCGGGAATATTCAACAAAATTCTATCCCAGGCCGGGCGATGTCCTTCCGCTGCCCCAGCCAGTCCTGTTCGACATTGCCGGCCGGCGCCAGATCGTGATTGACGGTGCCCTCTTCTCGAACGTCTTCGAACTTTCCCCTCTCCGGTGGTGGGCGGACAGCCGCGGCTTCACTTTCGAATATAACCAGCGCGGGCATCAGCTTTATCGCCTGGTCGAGGTAGACGCCGCCTCGGGCCGCGGGCGCTCCCTGATCGATGAGACCAGCGAGACATTCGTTGATTATTTGCCGCTGGGGCATGGCCAGGAGGATGCCGGAAAAATCTTCCGTTACGATGTCGATGACGGGAAGGAGATCATCTGGGCATCAGAGCGCGACGGGTATGAGCATTTGTATCTTTTCAACGGCCGGACAGGCGCGCTCGAAAACCAGATCACGCGAGGTGAGTGGGTCGTCCGGAGGGTCAACCATGTCGATCCGGTCAAGCGTCAGATCTGGTTCGAGGCGAGCGGGATGAACTCGCAGGAGGACCCCTATTGGGTCCATGCTTACCGCATCGGCTTTGACGGCAAGGGACTGACTGCACTGACGCCCGAACCGGCCAACCACCATATCGAGTTCTCGCCTGACAGGCGCTATTATGTCGATCTCTGGTCACGCATCGATCTGCCCCCGCGCATGGCACTCTACCGCGCCAGCGACAATGCCAAGCTCCAGCAGATCGAGACGGCCGACATTTCTGAGCTCGTCGCCGCAGGCTGGCAGCCGCCGCTCAGTTTCCATTCCAAGGGGCGCGACGGCAAAACTGACATCTGGGGCGTGCTCCACCTGCCAGCCAACTTCGACCCGACGAAGAAATACCCGGTTGTGGAGAATATCTATGCTGGACCCCACGGCTCCTTCGTCCCAAAATCCTTCTCGCGGTGGACAGAGCCGCTCACGCAGCTGGGCTTCGTCGTTGCTCAGATCGACGGCATGGGCACCAACAACCGCTCCCGCGCCTTCCATGATGTTGCTTGGAAGAATCTGAAGGACGCAGGATTTCCCGATCGCATTCTGTGGCACAAGGCGGCGGCCGCGCAATATCCATGGTACGACATATCCAACGTCGGCATTTTTGGCGCATCCGCCGGCGGCCAGAGTGCAGTCAGCGCGCTGCTCTTTCACCCCGATTTCTACAAGGTCGCCGTCGCCAAAAACGGCTGCTTCGACAACAGGATAGACAAGACCTGGTGGAACGAACTTTGGATGGGGTGGCCGGTCGGCATTGAATATTCGCAATCCTCCGCCGTTGACAATGCTCACAGGCTGCAGGGCAAGCTGATGATCGCGGTCGGCGAAATGGATGATAATGTCGATCCGTTTTGCTCGTTCCAGCTTGCCGATCGACTCATCAAGGCAGGAAAAGATTTTGACATGGTCTACGTTCCTGGTGCCAATCACCATACTCTAGGCACCTACACCGAGCGCAAACTCCTAGACTTCTTCGTTCGCAACATTCTCGGTCAGACCCCGCCCGACTGGAACACCAAACCGATCGAGCTGGAATAGCTTGTGGCTCTTGCAATTGTTAGCTCGCCTTATCAGCTGTAATCAGGGCGAGGCGCGAGCAAATCTGCACCGAAGGACGATCGTGGAGTCTAGGACTTGCGCTGCGTATTGAGGATCGGCTCGCCGCGACGTTGGTCTGAGCAAACTGCTTGATAGGCACGCCTGCAGACCGCGTGTGTGCGATTGCAAGATCCCCTATCAGCCTGGTGTGAAGCGTTCAGGGGAAAAGCCGCACCCAACGCCGCTTCCGCTCGCCGTAACGCTACGGCGGTGCGGCCCACCGATCCGCTCGACGAGCATTGGAACACATAGGTCCCCGAACGGACGATTGCCTTGGCAATAGAAGACCCTCGTCGGTCATCGCCGCTGTGGGTGGCAGCCCGTCGGTCTGGAGCTGCCACGATTCTCATCCTCGCGTCACATATGAGCTGAAGCTTTCCGGATCGGGTATCCAATCGGCATCCAGTTGCTCGGCGATATGGTTGAATTCTGCCCTCAGGACAAGAGTGAGTAGAGCAGCCCCGCTACGAAAATCCCATCCTGGTTCGTTTGACGCATCGACTATTCAGATTGATTGGCGTGATACCCGGCGCGGCCGCAACACGCGAGGCCGTCAACCGCTGAGCAGAAAACCAGCCTTCGCCTTCCGCGGCGGCGGACCTCGTCAGCCTCTCGAAAGCTTGCCTGAGTAGGTTGCTCATGTGATCTGTGGAAGTGAGGATAGCGTGCACCCGTACAAACTAGACATTCATCGTGGCAGCTTGGCTGCAGGTGCAGCACGCCGTACCGCACGAGCAAGCGGACAGGCCGGCCAAGCCGGTTTTGAGCAGCACTTGGGCGAACTGCAGGCGGCGGACGAGTTGATGGGTGCGCTAGGCGAGGAGGTCCTCGTCAATGGCTCGCATGGTAAAGGTGAGTTGAGACCAACGAAGAGGCAGAGGATCCAAAGCAATCTGCAGCATGCTGTCACTGAGCGGCAACCAGGTGAGGTTGGCAACTCAGGCGCTCGCGTGATGATGCAACTCCCCACCGATCAGGTGGGTACATCGGAACGGGAGGCGCAACTTGTGATGCAGGGGGACGAGCACGAATACACCCCAGCACCGCATCTCGACGGGTCGATGCCCTCGACAGTGCAGCCGGATCGTCCAATTGTGGTCCCCGACGGTGCCGACAAGCGTCCTGTTTATTCCAACGATGCCACCGCCATCGAAGGGCTGAAGTCAGCACTCCTTGCGGGTAAAGCCAGGCCGGACACGGTCACTCGCAGCACAAATTCTCTTTTCGGCTTTAGTCGTTGGCTCTTTCAAAACAACAAGCCAGGGCTTGCTGCTCGGCTTTACCATCCGTCGCTGAGCCAGGATCTCGAGGAGTACGAGAGTAGGGGTGGTTCCTCCACCGTGGCTGGCGCACTGCGTCAATTGATGAAGTCGATGGGCGGAGCCGGCCCGATTGTGGGTCGCGCTGTCCTGAACCCCCATCCTGACGACGCCGCGCTCACCAGACATTTCAGATCCGCGAGCGGCTACGCAACTGCTCTTAACCATTTCAGTCATTACCTACGTCAAAATGACAAGCTCGGAATTGCGGGTCGCATTTACGATAAATCGCTGGATAAAGATGTTGAGAGCTACAAGGCCGCCTCCTCTAATGGTGGAGCTCCGATCGAATCTGCGCTGGTTTATCTCCGCAAGAACCCGCCGCGCGTTATACTCGGGAATCATCTGGAAAACGCGGTCAGCATGGAGGCTCGTCCCCGTGGCGACGCTGCTCAGCATACCGCACCACAGCAGGGATTCGATTGGCCAGAGGAGCTCCTGCCGGTAGGTTATAAGGAGGGCACCGATCTACCATTGTCTCTCGCCCCAACCGCGCACCAACACCAAGCGCCCGACTTTGGAGAGGCCGTCCCTCACTTGAACTGGCGCCACGGCGACCAGGGCGCCCCGGAGGAGCTGGTAGCTGCACGGGACAGGAGCAGCCCGCTGCCAAGCGAGGCGGTGCCACATAAATCTGGACGGGGACTCGCTACGCAGCCCAGATTGTGGGCGGAGAAATCCGCCTCGCCAGAGCTCTTTCGACGGCGGGCGGAGCAGGCTCTGCCGGCGTCCGCCAGAGGTGTGGAGACATCCTCCGCGGTTGATGAAGCCGCGCAGGCCGCTCGCCAAGCTTTGGCTTGGTTGCAGCAGGAGATGGAGGGGATCGAACCGATGCAGGATCCTCATGAGGTGGCTACACCGGAATGTGAGGCGCAGCTCGTCAGGCAGAGGGATGAGCACGAATCCACCCCAGCACCGCATCCCGGAGGTGGTGGGTCGATGCCCTCGACAGTGCAGCCGGATCGTCCAATTGTAGTCCCCGACGGTGCCGACAAGCGTCCTGTCTATTCCAACGATGCGACCGCTATCGAAGGGCTGAGGGCAGCATTCCACGCGGGTAAGGCCAAAGCGAACACGGTCACTTACAATGTAAATTCTCTTTTCGGCTTTAGTCGGTGGCTCCTTCAAAACAACAAGCCAGGGTTTGCTGCTCGGCTTTACCATTCGTCGCTGGATCAGGATCTCAAGGAGTACGAGAGTACGGGTGGTTCCTCCACCGTGGCTGGCGCACTGCGTTACCTCAAGAAGTCGACAGGCGGAGCCCCGATTATGGCTCGCCCTGTCGTGATCCCCTATCCTGACGATGCCGAGCTCATTAGAAATTACAGAGCCGCTTCGACCAAGGAGTACCTGGCAGCGCCTGCGACCGGACGGAATCCAGATACCGTGGGCGGCTATACAAATTTTCTTAGACATTTTAGTCAGTACCTGCGTCAAAATAACAAGCTTGGGATTGCGGCTCGGATTCACGACAAATCGCTGGATAAAGATGTTGAGAGCTTCAAGGCTGTCTCCTATGGTAATAGGCTAAGTATCAGTTCTGCATTGGCTCACCTCCGGGATATCCTGCCGCGCATTGTGCTCGGGCGCGAAACTGTCCTTTCTGCTCATCCGGCAGACGCAGTCACCAGGCGCGTTGGGGCCGCTGCTGAAGCTGGGCCAGCGGCACCGGCAAGAGCTCCCCAACCCGCCTCGCCAGCAACCGCTAGGCTGCCAGGCACCTACCGCGGCCTTCCACTGGTTGATGTGACCACACTGACTACCAGTTCCTCTGGGGCTCAGATCGGGGCGCTCGATCCGACAGCCCCGTCCAACGTTGCAACGGGGCGGGTGCTCGGCGCCGCCGAATGGCTGAGCGACGCCCATATCCAGAGAGATTACAATTTGCTGGAGGGGCAACTGCAGGGGATCAATCCGGCGCTCGCTGCCCGGACTCGGCTGGTGGATCCTTCCGTATCCCATCTACTGCGACACACGTCGCCGCAAGACGCTCGAGGCATATTGCAGTCCATCTATAATCAAAACAACGCCACAGCCGACTTCCTGTTCTTGCCAGTGAATAATGGCACGGCTACTAGCCCCGGCACCCATTGGTCGCTGCTGCTCGTTGATCGCCGCGACCCGGAAAGGCGGTTCGCCTATCACTACGACTCCCTCCAGCGAGAGGGATATAACGACGTGCCTGCAAAACAGCTCGCAGGACTGCTGAATGCCACCTTGGCGCCAGCCCCCATGGCCAGACAGACGAACCATTATGATTGCGGCGTATTTGTCCTGGAGGGCACGTGGGCGCTGGTTGAACGATTGGTGAAAGGGCAGCGGCCAGACCACGAGCCGCTGCCCCTCGACAACCTCGTTGCCGATCGGCAGGCGCTGCAAGACCGGCTAAGGAGGCGCTTGCCGCACGAGGAAGAGCCGCGGCAGCTGCTGGAGGATGAACCCGCCTCCCCACCGATGATGGCATTCGAGCCAGGGGAACTGCGGCAACTGTTGGAAGACGAGCCTGCCTCCCCACCAATGATGGCGTTCGAGCCAGGGGAACTGCGGCAACTGTTGGAGGACGAACCTGCCTCCCCACCAATGATGGCGTTCGAGCCAGGGGAACTGCGGCAACTGTTGGAGGACGAGCCTGCCTCCCCACCAATGATGGCGTTCGAGCCAGGGGAACTGCGGCAGCTGTTGGAGGATGAACCCGCTTCCCCACCGATGATGGCGTTCGAGCCAGGGGAACTGCGGCAACTGTTGGAGGATGAACCCGCTTCCCCACCGATGATGGCGTTCGAGCCAGGGGAACTGCGGCAACTGTTGGAAGACGAGCCTGCCTCCACTTGGGCACAAATCAATTCGACCCCACATGCGCGAGCGGACGGTGTTCATCAGCCAGCCCAGGCGCCGTGGCTCCCTGAACGCAGAAGATAACTTTGCGGAGGAGCGGTCACGCAACTGTCGGCGGCGCCGGGCCTCAGGGTGAATGGAAAGGATGGAGTGGCGGATGGTGTCGCGTGAAGGCGCAACACGCGTGCTGACCGACCTGCATACGTAGGAAGTCGTTCATTGCTCCCAAATCGTATGTGAGGAACATTCCTGTCCCGGCTGCGCCGCGCGATGCTAGGTCGCGTTGTTCAGCGGGCCAAGCCGATGACACCTACGAAGCTACTGATCGGGCAGATCGCCGTTGTGTGCGCAATTGTCATTATCGGCGTATGGACGGCAACCCAATGGTGCGCTCAAATGCTGACCTACCAGACGCCTCTCGGCGCACCATGGTTTCTCTTCGCCGGCTGGCCAATCTACAAGCCGTGGAAGCTGTTTGAATGGTGGTTCCACTTCGATGCTTATGCGCCGGAGGTCTTCGACAAAGCCGGTACGCTTGCAGGCGCCAGCGGATTCCTGGGTTGTGCCGCCGCAATCGCTGGCTCGCTTTTGCGCGCGCGACAGCGCGGGTCGGTTACGACCTATGGGTCTTCACGGTGGGCCACGACTCATGAGGTCGAGACGGCAGGGTTGTTACGGCCGGCGGGCGTTTTCCTCGGTAGGCTGAACGATCGCTATCTGCGCCATGACGGCCCGGAGCACGTCATGGCATTTGCGCCGACGCGTTCGGGCAAGGGCGTGGGGCTGGTTGTTCCAACGCTACTTTCCTGGACCGGGTCTGCCATCATTCATGATATAAAAGGCGAAAATTGGCAGTTGACCTCCGGCTGGCGGTCGAAATTCTCGTACTGCCTTCTGTTCAATCCGACCGACCCGAGATCGGCACGCTACAACCCGCTGCTGGAGGTGCGCAAAGGCCCAGATGAGATCCGGGACGTTCAAAACATCGCCGACATCCTCGTCGATCCCGAGGGCGCGCTGGAGCGACGGAACCACTGGGAGAAGACCAGCCATTCACTCCTAGTTGGCGCCATTTTGCACGTGCTCTACGCTGAAGAGGACAAGACGCTGGCCCGCGTCGCCACCTTCCTGTCGGACCCGCAACGCTCGTTTGCCGCAACGCTACGGCGGATGATGACGACAAACCATCTCGGGACGGGGCATAACCCTCAGGTCCATCCCGTAGTGGCCTCGGCGGCTCGCGAACTCCTGAACAAGTCGGAAAACGAGCGCTCAGGCGTCCTCTCGACCGCCATGTCCTTTCTCGGGCTTTATCGTGATCCAACGGTCGCGGCGGCCACTTCGTCCTGCGACTGGCGCATCGCTGACCTAGTGGATGGAGAGCGACCGCTGTCGCTCTATCTGGTCGTGCCGCCTTCGGATATCTCGCGCACCAAGCCTTTTGTGCGACTGATCTTGAACCAGATCGGCAGGCGGTTGACGGAGCGTCTGGAGGGGGACCCGAAGAAGAGCCGTAAGCATCAGCTGCTCATGATGCTGGACGAGTTTCCGGCGCTCGGTCGCCTCGACTTCTTCGAAACGGCGCTCGCCTTCATGGCAGGTTATGGCATTCGCTCCTATCTGATCGCACAATCTTTGAACCAGGTTTCAAAGGCCTATGGCGAGAACAATGCTATTCTCGACAATTGCCACGTGCGAATTGCCTTTTCCTCCAATGACGAACGCACGGCCAAGCGCATCTCGGATGCCCTCGGCACCGCAACCGAACTTAGGTCGATGCGCAACTATGCGGGCCATCGGCTTGCGCCCTGGCTTTCACATGTCATGGTGAGCCGCCAGGAAACCGCGCGCCCGCTCCTGACGCCAGGCGAGGTGATGCAATTGCCGCCGTCAGACGAATTGGTCCTGGTTTCTGGGTTGCCGCCGATCCGCGCCAAGAAGCTGCGCTATTATCAGGATCAGAATTTCACAGATCGGGTGCTGCCTGCGCCGGTGCTGCACGACGGACCCTATGCGGACTGCCCTGCATCACGCCCGGACGGCTGGACTGGACAAGTGTGCAGCGTCGATAGCCGACTTGCTGCGGACGAGGAAAGCGCCGACGCGCCAGTTGAAGACGAGGGAGGCGTTCAGCAGCAACGCCATCCAAGCCTGCCCGAAGAAGACGTTGTTGTCTCTCAAGAGCCCGATCAGGCCGATCTGTACAAGCCCGCAGACGATGACAGCGAAGCGCTCGCGGACAAGCGTGTCATGGATCGGATTTCCACTGCGGCCCGCGTCTACGGTATCAACGAGGGCAGGGGCGACGATGTCATTCCCGGCTTCTGAAGTCCGCTGAGTTGCAGAGCGCACCTCAGCGTAGATAACGGCCATAAGCAATTTTGAGCGTCTGGCCGATGCTTCTCCCGTCGCCGGCGCAACGCCGGGCCGTCGGAACGATCCGCATGAAGCCGCACCGCATTCGCCATCAGTTTCTGCTTGAGCCGGAGCTCAGCGAGAAACTGGACAACCTCAGTCGCGATCCGTCAACGACCAAATCAGCGATCGTGGGGAAGGCGATCGAGGCGTTCATCGAGCGGCGTGGCGAGAGCGAGTTCGATCGGCGCTACGGCGTAAGGCTTGACCGGCTCTCCCGCGATCTTGCCCACGTCAGGCGCGATTCCGAGGTGATCCTGGAGAGCCTGGCGCTCTTCATCCGCTTTTCGATCACCCTTCACGCCCACACGCCGGTCCCGGATCGGGCAACGCAGGCTATTGCCCAAGAGCGTTTCGAGAAATTCGTTGAGAAGGTCGGCCGCCAGATCGCTTCCGGCAAAAAGTCGCTTAGCAAAGACAATGGTGGGGGAGGGGAAGGATGAGCTCTCATCCCGAGGCCGACCACCGGCGGCGTGTCATGCTGCGCACCGCCATGGGTCCGGCAATCACCGAAGCCCTGGCCGATCCGTCCGTCATCGAGGTGATGGTCAATCCCGACGGCGCGCTGCGACTCGACCGGTTAGGCGAAGGTCGGGTCGATACCGACGTTCACATGCACCCGTCCGAGGCAGAACGTATCATCCGCCTGGTTGCTTCGCACGTGCGCGCCGAGGCGCACGCCGACAACCCGATCGTCAGTGCCGAATTGCCGTCTGGCGAACGCTTCGAAGGCCTGCTGCCACCTGTGGTGTTGGCGCCATGTTTTGCCATCCGCAAGCCCGCCGCGAAAGTCTACACCCTGGCCGACTATGTTGCCGAACGCATCATGCTGCCGCTGCAGGCCGATGCGCTGAAAAAGGCCGTCCGCGAGCGGCGCAACATGCTGATCGCCGGCGGCACTTCCTCGGGGAAGACAACACTCGCCAACGCTCTGCTGGCTGAAGTCGCCGAATGCGACGATCGGGTGATCCTGATCGAGGACACACGCGAACTGCAGTGCGCGGCCAGGGACTGCGTTGCCCTGAGAACAAGGCGGGGCTCGGTCACCCTTGCCGATCTCGTGCGCTCGACGCTGAGGCTCAGGCCGGACCGCATCATCGTGGGCGAGGTGAGGGGCGCGGAAGCGCTCGACATGCTGAAGGCATGGAACACCGGGCACCCAGGCGGCATCGCTACCGTACACGCCAATTCCGCGCGCTCGGCTCTCTATCGCATTGAGCAACTCGCCCAGGAAGCGGTGGTCACCGTTCCCCGCCGGCTCATCGCTGAGGCGATAGATCTGATCGTCTTCATAGCGGGACGCGGCTCGTCGCGCCACATCGACGCAATCGCCGAGGTCACCGGTCTCGACGGCAGCGGCGATTACGCCGTTGCCCCGCTCACGCTTTCGCAACTCCAGCAGCTTTGAAAGGCCTTCCTCATGCGCAAGAAGCTTCGCTTTCTTTCGTCCACAGCGCTCGCGTTTCTTATCACGGCCCCGGTTTATGCCGCCGGCTCCGGCATGCCGTGGGAGCAGCCGCTGCAGCAGATCCTGGAGTCCGTGCAGGGACCGGTCGCCAAGATCGTTGCGGTGATCATCATTATCACCACCGGCCTGACGCTTGCCTTCGGCGACACCGCCGGTGGTTTTCGGCGCCTGATTCAGATCGTCTTCGGTCTGTCGATCGCCTTCGCGGCATCGAGCTTCTTCCTCTCCTTCTTCTCCTTCGGTGGTGGGGCGCTCGTCTGATGGCCGCCGGGGAGCAGCATATCGAGGGCTTCGCAGTACCGGTCCACCGGGCGCTGACCGAGCCGATCCTGCTCGGCGGGGCTCCGCGCGCGGTGGCGATCCTCAACGGTACAGTGGCCGCGGCCATTGGCTTCGGCTTGCAGCAATGGATTGCTGGTCTGGTGCTTTGGATCGCAGGCCACTCGTTAGCGGTGTTTGCCGCAAGACGCGATCCGGACTTCGCCAGCGTGCTTGTGCGCCACCTACGTCTGAAGGGGTGGCTTGCATGCTGAACCTTTCGGAATATCGAAGCAAAGCCGACCGGCTTGCCGACCATCTACCCTGGGCTGCCTTGGTGGCGCCCGGCATCGTGCTCAACAAGGACGGCAGCTTTCAGCGGACGTTGCGGTTCCGCGGCCCGGATCTCGAAAGTGCGACGGAGGCTGAACTCGTCGGCATTTGCGCCCGGGCGAACAATGCTCTCAGACGCCTTGGCTCTGGCTGGGCATTGTTCTTTGAGGCCGAGCGCACAGAAGCGCTGGGCTATCCGAACTCGCATTTTCCTGACGCCGCGTCGTGGCTGGTCGACGAAGAACGCCGCGCTGCTTTCGAGGGGAAGGTAGCGCACTACGAGAGCCGCTATCATCTGACCTTGGTGTTTATGCCACCGCCGGACGCCCAGGCGCGCGCAGAAAGCACGCTCGTCGACTCTCATTATTCCCGAGGAGAAAGAGACTGGCGCCAGGATCTGGCGAGGTTCCGTGACGAGACCAACCGCGTGCTCGATCTCTTCTCGGGTTTCATGTCCGAAGTACGCGTCCTCGATGATGCTCAGACGTTGACCTACCTCCACGGCACGATTTCGCCTCGTCGCCATCCTATCATGGCCCCGGAAACGCCGATATATCTGGATGCAATCCTGGTCGATGCGCCGCTTACCGGTGGCCTGGAGCCGATGCTGGGTGAGCAGCATCTTCGCACACTGACCATCCTCGGCTTTCCGAACCTCACCCGGCCCGGAATCCTCGATACCCTCAATCATCAGGATTTCGCCTATCGCTGGATGACGCGCTTCATTCCGCTCGAGAAAACGGAAGCCACGAAGACGCTGACGCGATTGCGCCGGCAGTGGTTTGCCAAGCGCAAATCGATCGTGGCAATCCTACGCGAGGTCATTACCAACGAGCCGGTCCCGCTTGTCGATAGCGATGCCGACAACAAGGCGCTCGATGCCGACGAAGCCCTTCAGGCATTGGGCGGTGATCATGTGAGTTTCGGCTATCTCACCACCACCGTGACGGTGTGGGGCGAGGATCGCCAAGCCGCTGCAGAGAAGCTTCGCGCGGTCGAGCGCATCATCAATGGGCTCGGCTTCACCACGATCCGAGAAGGCGTCAATGCGGTCGAGGCTTGGCTCGGCTCATTGCCTGGCCATGTCTACGCTAACGTTCGCCAACCGCTCGTTCATACATTGAACCTTGCCCATCTCATGCCGCTGTCGTCGGTTTGGGCCGGTCCTGCGACAAACGAGCATCTCGCGAAAGTCACCCAAACCGAAGCGCCACCGCTTTTCGTTGCCGAGACCAGTGGGTCGACACCGTTTCGGCTTTCCACCCACGTCGAAGATGTCGGCCACATGCTGGTTGTTGGTCCGACCGGCGCCGGCAAGTCGGTTCTGCTTGCTCTGATTGCTCTGCAGTTCAGGCGCTACGCCGGCGCCCAGGTTTATGTCTTCGACAAAGGCAATTCGGCCCGTGCTGCAACACTTGCCATGGGTGGAGAACACCACGCGCTAGGAGCGGACGGTTCCCTTGCCTTTCAGCCACTGCGCAGCATCAACGACCAGGCTAGCCGAAGCTGGGCGGCCGAATGGATCGCCAGCCTTGTTGCCCACGAGAACGTCACCGTCACGCCGGAGGTGAAGGAGGCTATTTGGTCAGCGCTGGCCAGCCTTGCCACCGCGCCGGCGCAGGAACGCACACTGACCGGTCTTTCGGTCCTGCTTCAATCCAATGCGCTGAAGACCGCATTGATGCCCTACACGCTCGACGGTCCCTTCGGCCGCCTGCTCGATGCCGATCATGATGGGCTGGCCTTGTCGGATGTGCAGTGTTTCGAGACCGAGGAGTTAATGCACAGCCAAAGCGCTTTGCTGCCGGTGCTTACCTATCTGTTCCAGCGACTTGAGGAACGGTTCGACGGACGGCCCACGCTGATCATGCTCGACGAGGCGTGGGTCTATCTCGACAATCCGCTGTTCGCCGCCCGCATCCGCGAATGGCTGAAGGTGCTGCGAAAGAAGAACGTGTCGGTTGTCTTCGCTACGCAGTCGCTGGCTGATATCGCGGGCTCTGGCATAGCGCCGGCAATCATCGAAAGCTGCCCGCAGCGCATTTTCCTTCCCAATGATCGTGCCGTGGAACCCCAGGCGCGCACAGCCTACGAGCGCTTCGGTTTAAGCGAGCGGCAGATCGAATTGATCGCCCGCGCCACGCCGAAGCGTCAGTATTATCTGCAATCGCGCCGCGGCAACCGTCTGTTCGAGCTCGAGCTTGGCCCCATCGCTCTTGCGCTTTGCGGTGCTTCCGATCCGGCCACGCAGACTCTGATCGACAGGATCATGTCCGAAGACGGGCAAGGCAGCTTTGCCTCGCAGTTCCTGATCGCGCGCGGCCTCGATTGGGCCGGCGAACTTCTCAAGCAATTCCCTCAACCAGACAAGGAGCAATTCTCATGATGCGGCGACGCCTTCTCTCCGGCCTGATCACCGTTTCCCTGATCGCCAAGCCTATGGCCGACTATGTGCAGCCCGCCTACGCCCTTATCGTGTTCGATCCGTCCAATTATGCGCAGAACGTGCTGACGGCCGCGCGCGCATTGGAGCAGATCAACAACCAGATCCAGTCGCTGCAGAATCAGGCGACCATGCTGCAGAACATGGCGCGCAATCTTCAGCGTCTGGATTTCTCTTCCGTTGGCCAACTCACCGGTTCGCTCCATCGCATCGACGGCTTGATGGACCAGGCGAGTGGCCTCAGCTTTGATCTGGGCAAGCTTCAAGACCAGTGGCGCAGCCAATATCCGGAAAGCTACGACGCCACGATCAAAGTCAGCGATGTGGCGAGTGCTGCGCGGGAGCGTTGGCAAACCGCCATGCAGGCGTTCCGCCAGACCATGGGTGTCCAGTCGCAAATCGTCGAGAACGTCCGCGCCGACGGCGATCTGCTCGCCGATCTCGTCAACCGCAGCCAAGGGGCGGCCGGTGCGCTTCAGGCAAGCCAGGCCACCAACCAGCTGATGGCGCTTTCGACAAAACAGCAGATGCAGATCCAGACGCTGCTCGCAACGCAGTTTCGAGCTGAGGCCGAGGATGCCGCCCGCAAGGCCCAGTCAGACGAAGCCGCCCGCGAGATGACGAAGCGATTCTTGGGTACCGGCTCGGCTTATCCCGGCAATTAATCACGAGTTCATCACGACGAGAAAGGCAGCGGCATGAACGACCTTGGCGTCATCGATCGCTTCATGGAGACCTTCATCCGCTACATCGACAGCGGGTTCGGTCTGCTATCGGGCGACCTCGCCTTCCTCACTACCATTCTGATCGGCATTGACATCACACTTGCCGGCCTGGCGTGGGCGCTCGGCGACGAAACCAGCGTTCTCGGCCGGCTTGTCCGCAAGGTGCTCTATGTTGGCGTCTTCGCCTTCATTCTGAACAATTTCAAGAACCTCGCCGATATCGTTTATCGTTCTTTTGCCGGTCTCGGGATTAAGGCGTCGGCCGGCAATCTGTCGGCAGACAATCTCTTGCGCCCGGGCCGCATTGCCGCGACCGGTTTCGAAGGTGCTTGGCCAATGCTTGACCAAGCCAGTCAGCTCCTGGGCTTCCCGGAAATCTTCGGCAACGCACTGACCATCTTCGTGCTGCTGATGGCCTGGTTCCTGGTCATCATCGCCTTCTTCATCCTTTCCATCCAGCTTTTCATCACCATCCTTGAGTTCAAGCTCACCACGCTGGCAGGTTTTGTTTTGGTTCCATTCGCACTTTGGAACCGTTCAGCGTTCCTGGCCGAACGCGTGCTCGGCCATGTTATCTCGTCAGGCATCAAGGTGATGGTGCTCGCCGTCATTGTCGGTATCGGCTCCACGCTCTTCGGGGAGTTCGCTTCCGCATTGCAAGGCAAGGAGCCGGATCTTGCCGGTGCCATGTCCCAGGTACTGGGCGCACTGGCATTGCTTGGCCTTGGCATTTTTGGGCCGGGGATCGCGTCGGGTCTTGTCTCAGGCGCACCGCAGCTTGGGGCGGGCGCCGCCCTCGGCACGACCGCGGCGGCAGCGGGTGTATCACTCGTTGCTGGAGGCACAGCATTTGCTGGCGCGCGTATGGCAACCAGCGGCGGTGTCGCCGCCATCCGAGCCGGCACAACAATGGGATCGGCTGCTTCCACGTCATGGCAGATCGGGCGCGCAACCTCGCCCGACGCTGGCCTCTCCGGTGTGGCTGCTGGAATGCATGGTGTAACCAGTGCAGCTGGCGGCGCCGCTATACGCATAGCGCGATCCGCCACTGCAAGTGTTGGGCGCAACGCCGATGCCGGGCGCGATGCCGCGTGGACCGCGACCGGCGGCACGCCGACAGCGCCAATGACCGAACGCTCTGCCGGTTCGGCCACTGTTTCGGCGCCGACGTGGGCAAGGCGCCTACGTTCTGAACAGACCGCCCGTGCAAATCGCCACGCTGCCATGCAAGCTGTCCGAGACGGAGACCGGCCGGGAGGCAGCGCCACCCCCTCTCTCAACGACAAGGATGACTAGATGCTCTTCAAGCGACCCGTGCACCGTTACGGCAAAACACCCGAACCGGTCACGCCGTATCAAAAAGCCGCCCAGCTGTGGGACGAGCGCATCGGCTCATCTCGACTGCAGGCCAGGAACTGGCGGATCATGGCCCTTGGCTGCCTGGCCTTGGCGACCGGGCTTTCCGGCGGACTCGTATGGCAGTCGATGCAAAGCCGTGTCGTGCCTTATGTCGTCGAGGTCGATGGCTTCGGCGAGACGCGCGCCGTCGCGCCGGCGATCCGGAATTATGAGCCCTCGGATGCTCAGATCGCCTGGCATCTCGGCCGCTTCATCCAGAATGTCCGTTCCGTTTCCACCGATCCGGTTTTGGTACGGCAGAACTGGTTGGCAGCGTACGACTTTGCTAGCGATCGCGCAGCGCTCTTCCTCAACGAATACGCCAAGGCGAACGACCCCTTCGGTCAGATCGGAACGCGCAGTGTTTCGGTACAGGTCACCAGCGTGGTCAGAGCCTCCGAAAGTTCATTCCAGGTCAAATGGACCGAGCAGGTGTTTGAGCGCGGAAGCCTTGCCAGCACGATGCGCTGGACTGCGATCCTCACGATCGTGATTCGCTCGCCAAGCAATACGGATCAGCTGCGCAAGAATCCGCTCGGCGTCTTCATCAATGCCATTGACTGGTCACGCGAGCTCGACAGCGCCGTCCCAACCCCCCTTTCTCCGACGGAGTCCACCAATGAAAGGTAAAATGTCACCGATTCGTGCCGTGCTGATCCTATCGGTGTCGGCAGCGGTCGTTTCCGCTTGTGCATCGAAGAAGGTGCCGCCGCCTGAGATTTCCTATGACGCTGCCGACTTCAAACCGGCCGCGATCGAAAAGGCGCCGGAGAGGCCGATTAGAATTGTCGAGGTGCCAAAACCACTGCCGCTGCCTGGCCAAATGCAGCCCGAGCCCGGCAAGGCCGAGGACAAGCGCCCCCCTGAAGAACGCGTCGCTGATGCCAACAAAGCCGCGACCCAGCAACCCACCAAGTACGGGTATGTTAATGCCGTGCAAGTCTACCCCTTCACCGATGGCGCGCTTTATCAACTCTATGCCGCGCCGGAGCGCGTGACCGACATCGCTCTGCAGCCGGGCGAGAAACTAACCGCCGTGTCGGCTGGCGACACCGTGCGCTGGGTCATTGGCGATACCGCAAGCGGCACCGGTGACAATCAGCGCACCCATGTTCTGGTAAAACCCTTCGCGCCGGGTCTTGCCACCAATGTCGTCATTACGACGGACCGGCGGACCTATCATTTGCAGCTTCAAAGCACCGAGAAGACCGCAATGGCGGCAATCTCCTGGACCTACAGCCAAGACCAGATCATCGCGCTTCGCCAGCGCAATGCTCAAGCCGAGGCAGTTACACCGGTCGCGTCGAATATCGCGCTCGAAAACCTTCGCTTTCGCTACTCAATCAGTGGCGACACACCGCCCTGGAGACCGACGCGAGCCTTCGACGACGGCAGCAAGGTCTATATTGAGTTCCCTCGTCGCATAGATCAGGGCGAGGCGCCACCACTCTTCATCGTCGGCGCAGATGGGAGCAGCGAGCTCGTCAACTATCGCGTGCGCGGCAACTATTACATCGTCGATCGGCTCTTCGCCGCGGCCGAACTTCGCCTCGGCACCAAGCGGCAGCAGGTGATCCGCATCAGCAGGATTGACGGCAGGCAACCGCAACGGCGGATCTCGCTCTTTCGCGGCAGCCGGCGAGGTGAGGACTCATGATCGAAAATTCCCGCTCTGGCATCCCGCCGAAACTGGATCCCGAGGAACTGCAGCTTCGGGCCTCTCCCCGCCGCGTGGTGCGGTTCAGGCGCGGTGTGATCATCGCGATCGCAGCGCTCGGATCCGGCGCTGTCTTCGGCGTTACCATGATCGCCCTCCAGGGGCCGGCCCTTCGCATCAGGGATCAGGCGGAAGATCTCTACAACACTGAGCGCAAACCAACCGCCGAGGGGCTCGATACGCTTCCCCATGACTATTCCGGCATGAAGCCGAAGCCTCCCGTCCTTGGGCTACCTTTGCCGGGCGACCTCGGCCGCCCCATCCTCGAGCGGCAGCGCCAGCTCGGCATCGTGCCGGGCCAAGACATCTCGGCCGAGGAGCAGCGTCTAGCGCAGCAGGCGATCGAAGCGCGTGAATCGCGGGTGCTTTTCCGCGTCGAAAATCGAGCTCAAAAGACAGATGTCGGAGAGAGCGTGCAAACTGCTCAGCATCCATTTGAGGCGCTTCCCCAATCCGAAGCAGGACGCGCGTCAGCCTCGGTGGCGGCGGCGGAAGGCGACCAGAACAATCAGCAGCGAAAGCTTGATTTTCTCAGCCAGCGGAGCACTGGCGGGATCTACAATCCGCATGCGCTGCAGACGCCGATCTCGCCATATCAACTGATGGCTGGCAGCGTGATTGCCGCCAGCCTGATCACCGGCATCAATTCCGATTTGCCGGGCCTTGTCGTCGCGCAAGTCACCGAAAATGTGCACGACACGGTCACGGGCAACATATTGCTGATTCCGCAGGGCTCACGTCTTATCGGCGTCTACGACAGCGTCGTCGCGTTCGGGCAAAAGCGAGCGCTGCTGGTCTGGCAGCGCATTCTGCTGCCCGACGGCTCGTCGGCCGAAATCGACAATCTGCCCGCGAGCGACACCGCCGGCTACGCAGGGCTGGAAGACGAAGTCGATTTCCACACTTGGCAGATGATCAAGGGAGTGGCGCTTGCCACATTGCTCGGTGTCGGCACAGAATTCAGCCTCGGCGAAAACGAGAGCGATCTGGTCAAGGCGATCCGGGAATCAGCCCAGCAGAACGCCAGTCGAGCCGGCCAGCGCATCACCGAAAAAAACCTCAATATCCAGCCCACCATCGTCGTCCGCCCAGGTTGGCCACTGCGCGTCATCGTGCACAAGGACATCGTGCTGCGGCCATACGCCAGTTGAGCAGGAGTTATCATGGCTGACCTGAAACTTGGAAAACTTCCGGACCGAACAGCTTCGAAGATCACCATTACCGTCAGCGCGGAGCTGAGCCAAACACTCAAGGAGTATGCTGCACTTTACCGTCAGACCTATGGTCAGTCTGAAACCGTGGCAGAACTCATCCCTTTCATGCTGGCGGCGTTTCTGGAAGGCGACCGAGCCTTTGCCAAGGCCAGAAAGGAACGTCTGCCGACGGAGCTTGCCGGAAAATCGTGACTCCTCCGCTAGGGCAGCTGGAACATTGCCTAGCTGTCGCGACCTACCTGCTCCTCGCGAAGCATAGGATCAAACACCTTGGAATGCAGGTATGCGCAAGAGATGATGTGGAAGGAGATACCGCGCAACAGCCTAAGTTTGCATTTTCGATTTGGTCGGCCGTGAACTATCCGCAAGCCATTGATCTGGCCTGTTGATTGAGGCGGATAGCGGCTTTGGAATTGCAGGATTAGCGGTATTTGGACGCTGTTTTCCTGCAATTCGGTTTTGCGATTCCCTTG
>NZ_RZQP01000121.1:0-2466 GCF_003998165.1 Mesorhizobium sp. M7A.F.Ca.US.007.01.2.1
GATCCGGATAGCGCGCCAGAAGATCGATCATCGCGTCATGGGTCACCTGGTTGGCTTCCAGATTGACCAGCGTTTCAAGCACGCTGAACTCCGGCGCATGCTCGCGGAAGAAGGAGCGAAAGCCGATCTCGCGCAGCTCATGGCCGTGGAAGCGGTGGCTGCCGACGAAGAGGGCGACCTTGCCGGGCCGCTTGGCTGCCTTGGAGATCATCCATGCGGCGGTGCGCCCGACCTTGCGGTTGTCGAGGCCGATATAGCCCTCCCGGATGCCGGCGGCAAAATCGGACAGCACCGAAAAGACCGGCTGCCCTCTCGCCTTCAAGGTTTCCACGACCGCTGTCAGGGTCGGATGGTCCGGACCGACCACGGCGATGGCCCTCGATTTCGCCGCCAGCCTGCGCATCTGGGAGGCGATCTCGTCGGGAGCCAGGGAGCTGGCGAAATCGATGCTCGCAACGCCGCGGAAGCGCTGCGATTGAGAGATGGCCAGTTCGAGTTCCCGCGCGAAGTCACCGTAGAAGGCATCGTTGCCCCGCAGCAGCAGGAAGCCCAGGCGGTACTCCGGCAACTCCTGGCGCATGCGCTGCTTGATAAGGCCGGCGGCGTGGTAGCCGATGTCGGTAGCGGTCTCGTAGACGCGGCGCGCTGTCTCTTCGCGCACCGGCAGCCGGTTGTTCAGCACGCGGTCGACGGTGGCGACACTGACGCCCGAGATGCGCGCCAGATCGGATATTGTCGGCCGCTTCACCATGCTTGCCTCGTCGGGTTTGCTCGAGCCCTTCGTACATCATCCTGATGGGAAATGATAGAAACTATCTTTATGATGTTGAGTCTATCATCAGTCGGCGTTACTTTGACGCCCGAAGCCAAGGGATTTCATGGCATTCGCTCTGGCGGATGCCTTTGCCGAGGGAGGCAATCATGTCCACTGCGCCGTCCCGGCGTGACTACAGCCTGATCGGCCGCGACGCCAAGCTCGCCGTCGAGACCGGCCTGTCGGCGGCCGAGTGGTATCACACCGACATACCGCGCAAGCAGATGAAGGAGCTGATGCAGCGCTCCGACGGGCCGGCGATCCGCGATACGGCGATCTGGTTCGCCGCCCTGACCGTCAGTGGCGCCGGCGGCGCCTGGCTCTGGGGCACATGGTGGTGCGTGCCGTTCTTCTTCGTCTATGGCGTGCTCTACGGCTCCTCGACGGATTCACGCTGGCACGAATGCGGTCACGGCACCGCCTTCCGCACGCAATGGATGAACGATGCGGTCTATCAGATCGCCTGCTTCATGATCATGCGCAATCCGGTGACCTGGCGCTGGAGCCACACGCGCCACCACACCGACACCATCATCGTCGGCCGCGACCCGGAAATCTCGGTGATGCGGCCGCCGGATCTGGTTCGCGCCATGCTGGGCTTCGTCGGCGTGCTCGACGCCTGGCATGCGATGAGCGATATGCTGCGCAACGCCGCCGGCACCGTCAGCGCCGCCGAAAAGACCTTCATTCCAGAACAGGAACAGCCCAAGGCGATCCGCGTCGCCCGCATCTGGACGGCGATCTATGCCGCCACCGTCGGGCTGGCGCTCTACACCGGTTCGTTCCTGCCGCTGATGCTGGTCGGCCTGCCCAGGCTCTACGGCGCCTGGCACCATGTCATGGTCGGGCTGCTGCAGCATGGCGGCCTGGCCGACAATGTCACCGACCACAGGCTGAACAGCCGCACCGTCTACATGAACCCGATCAGCCGCTTCATCTACTGGAACATGAACTACCATGTCGAGCATCACATGTTTCCGATGGTGCCCTATCATGCGCTGCCGAGGCTGCACGAACTGATCAAGCACGATCTGCCGGAAGCGACACCGTCGATCCTGGCCGGCTACCGCGAGATGATCCCGGTCTTCCTGCGCCAGCTGCGCAACGAGGACTATTTCCTCAAGCGCGAGCTGCCGCCGACCGCACGGCCATATCGCGAGGAATTCCACAACGACACTATCGCCGCCGCGGCGGAATGATCGTGCTTCCATCCGATCCAGACTGTTTATTTAACGCAATTCCGGACGGAAAACCGCTGCGCACTTTTTTGCTTTTGGGAGGACTTGAATGAGCGACTGGGTCGAGGCCTGCGCCACCGGCGACATAGACGAGGAGGATGTGATGCGCTTCGACCATGGCGGCCGCACCTTCGCCATCTATCGCAGCCCCGACGACGAGTTCTTCGCCACCGACGGCCTTTGTACGCATGAAAAGGTGCACCTGGCCGACGGGCTGGTGATGGATGACATCATCGAATGCCCCAAGCACAATGGCCGCTTCAACTACAAGACGGGTGACGCCCGCGGCGCCCCGGTCTGCGTCAACCTGAAAACCTATCCGGTCAAGGTCGATGCCGGCAAAGTCCTGATCCAGATCGGATGACCGATATGGCGGGGGGGGTGCTCATCATCGGCGCCGGCGGATGCGGCGGG
>NZ_RZQP01000121.1:2476-18790 GCF_003998165.1 Mesorhizobium sp. M7A.F.Ca.US.007.01.2.1
ACCTCGATTATCAGGGGCCGGTGACGCTGGTCGGCGACGAGCCGCATCTGCCCTATGAGCGCCCGCCTCTGTCCAAGGAGGCGATGGCCAGCGATGCGCCCGGGATCAAGGCGATCGCCAGCGACGCAATTCTGGCCGAGAAGTCGATCCGGCATATCCATTCCGTCCAGGCCGTCGCGATCGACCGCGCGGCGCATACTGTGCGCCTGTCGGACGGATCGGTCCTGCCTTACGACAAGCTCCTGCTGGCAACCGGTTCGACGCCGCGCAAGCTGCCGATGCCGGGCCTGGGTCCGCGCTGCGTCTATCTCAGAACCTTCGCTGATGCGCTCGCCATTCGCGCGCATCTCACCCTCGGCAACCGTATCGCCATCATCGGCGGCGGCTTTATCGGCCTCGAACTCGCCGCCGCGGCCCGCAAGCTCGGTGCCGCGGTCACCGTCATCGAGGCGCAGCCTCGCATCCTGATTCGCGGCGTGCCGGCGGAGATCGCGGAAATCATCCATGAGGCGCATGTCGCCGAGGGCGTCGACATCCTGTGCGGCGACGGCATCGCGTCCATCGCCGACGATGGCAACGAGGTGCGCACCACACTTGCCGGCGGCCGGGAAATCGTCGCCGACCTCGCGATCATCGGCATCGGCGCCGTGCCGGTGGCCGGGCTTGCGGCCGAAGCGGGGCTGACGATCGACAATGGAATTGCAGTCGATGCCGAGCTGCGCAGCTGCGATCCCGACATCTTTGCCGCCGGCGATTGCTGCTCGTTTCCGCTCGCCGTCTATGGCGGCCGCCGGGTGCGGCTGGAAGCCTGGCGCAACGCCCAGGAACAGGGCGCGCTGGCGGCCAGGAACATGCTCGGCGCCGGCGAGGCGCATGCGGCGGTGCCGTGGTTCTGGTCGGATCAATATGGTCTGTCGCTGCAGATCGCCGGGCTCTCCGACGAGGGCAAAAACACCGTGCGCCGCGATCTCGGCGACGGCGCCTTCATCCTCTTCCATCTGGCTGAAGACGGCAGGCTGGTCGCGGCCAGCGGCATCGGCCCCGGCAACGCGGTCGCCCGCGACATCAGGCTGGCCGAAATGCTGATCGCCAAGCGGGCCAAGCCGGCGCCGGAAGCGCTGGGATCACCGGATGTGAAGCTGAAGTCGTTGTTGGCCGCCTGAGCCTACGCTCCCCCTTTTTGGGGGCCGCTGCGCAGCTGCGGGATGGGAGTGCGGCACCGCCCCTGACCTTCGGTCCGACCTGCCCTACAAGGGGCAGGTAAAGGCTCTGAACCCCAGCCCTAAAACAGCGCCTTCAGCTCCGGCAGTTTGTCGTTCACCAGCCAACCATAATAATTCTCTTCCGGCAGCTTTTCGGGCTCACCGGCGGCGCGGCGCCTGTCGTTCTCCGCCTTCAACGCATAAGCGCGCTGCTCCGGATTGCCGACATTGTAGAGCGTGGCGGTCAGCCCGGGATTGCCCGAAATGTCGAAGCCGGCAATGCTTTTATAGGCATCGATCGATTTCCTGATCGTCGCGGCGACGTAGGGCAGCGTCAGGTCGGGATCCATGATGGTCTTGTAGACCGAATTGGGATCGCCGACGTCGAGCTTGGGCAGGCCCGAAACCTTGTGCACCAGATCGCTCATCTGCAGGGCGGTCAGCGGATTGAGCTGGCCGAGGCCGAAGGTCTGGCCGGCATAATAAGGCTGGAAGAAGGTGGCGCCGAAGCGGTCGTCGGGAAAGCTGGTCCCGCCGACCGACTTGCCGCGAAACGAACGGTTCCACACCTGTTCGCGGCATTCCCACAGATCGTAGCTGTCGGACATCCCCGCGCATTTCTTGAATTCCGGCCGCTGCACGAAGTCGGTGATGTCCTCGCCGTCATAGGCGAAGGACAGCTTGCTGGAGAGATAGGAGATCGCCTTGACATAGTAGGTCTGCAGCCGGTCATAAGCATCGACATTGTAGGTGTGCTCGCCGACGATGGCGCCGACAATGTGCAGGGGATCGATGCCGTAGGCGGCCGCCGCCTTCCTGATCTTGGCGCGCAGATCGGCGTCGTTCTGCAGCAGGGCATAGACCTTGCGGTACTTCGCCTGGAAGCTGGTGTTGGTCGCCTGCGTGCGCCGGCTGGAGGCGCCGGGAATGTCGGGCTGCACGGCATTGCGATTTCCCGGCGGCACCAATGTCGCTGCCTCGGCGGCGAACAGCGTCGCCGCCAGCGTCAAGCCGAGAATGACCAGGATCAGTTTTTTCATGCACCCGCCGCCCAAGCAATTCCAGGAAAAGTGTGAAACGGTTTTCCGGAATTGCGTCAACCTAGAGATCGAGAATTGCCGCGCAAACTAGGTAAAGCTCTTGGTCGAGTCGAGAGCGCCCCTTCACCCGGCAGGACGAAAGGTGGCCAGATGGTACCATCTGGCCACACATGATTTTGCTTGCCGGAAAATGTTGCCTGGACCGGCGCCGGAACGTTTCGGCGCCGTCGTTTAAAGGATGAACCGCGACAGGTCGGTATTCCTGGACAGATCGCCGACATGCTTTTCGACATAGGCGGCGTCGATAGTGACGCTCGTTCCGTTGCGGTCGGGCGCATCGTAGGAGATTTCGTCCAGCACCCGCTCCATCACCGTCTGCAGGCGCCTGGCGCCTATGTTCTCGACGCTGGCGTTGAGATCGACGGCGATGCCGGCGAGCGAATCGATGGCGTCGTCGGTGAAGGTCAACTCGACGCCCTCGGTCTTCATCAGCGCGATATACTGCTTGATCAGGCTGGCCTCGGTCTCGGTCAGGATGCGCACGAAATCGTCCTTCTCCAGCGCCCGCAGTTCGACGCGGATCGGCAGGCGGCCCTGCAATTCCGGCAACAGGTCGGACGGCTTCGAGACGTGGAAGGCGCCGGAGGCGATGAACAGGATGTGATCCGTCTTCAACGGTCCGTATTTGGTCGCCACCGTGGTGCCTTCGACCAGCGGCAGCAGGTCGCGCTGCACGCCTTCGCGCGAGGGCCCGCCGGAAATGTCCGATCTCGCCGCGATCTTGTCGATCTCGTCGAGGAAGACGATGCCGTCGTTTTCCGCGGCATCGAGCGCCCGGCGCACCACCTCGTCCTGATCGAGCAGCTTGTCGGACTCGTCATTGACCAGCAGGTCGTAGGACTCCTTCACCGTCGTCTTGCGCATCTTGGTTTTCTTGCCGCCCATCGCCTTCGACAGCATGTCGTTGATGTTCAGCACGCCGATATTGGCGCCCGGCATGCCGGGGATTTCAAATCCGGGCATGCCGCCGCTGCCGGTGTCGGCAACCTCGACCTCGATTTCCTTGTCGTCGAGCTCGCCGTCGCGCAGCTTCTTGCGGAAACTGTCGCGGGTGGCCGGGCTCGCCGTCTTGCCGACCAGTGCTTCCAGCACACGTTCCTCGGCGTTGACGTGGGCGCGCGCCTTGACGTCCTCACGCATCTTCTCGCGCACCAGGCCGATGGCGATCTCGACCAGGTCGCGGATGATCTGCTCGACATCGCGGCCGACATAGCCGACTTCGGTGAACTTGGTCGCCTCGACCTTGACGAAGGGCGCACCGGCCAGCCGCGCCAGGCGGCGCGAGATTTCCGTCTTGCCGACGCCGGTCGGCCCGATCATCAGGATGTTCTTGGGCATCACCTCTTCGCGCATCTGGCCTTCCAGCTGCTGGCGGCGCCAGCGGTTGCGCAAGGCAATGGCCACGGCGCGCTTGGCGTCCTTCTGGCCGATGATGAAGCGGTCGAGTTCCGAAACGATTTCGCGGGGAGAAAATGTGCTCATATCACTAAATTCCACTTTGCCACTGCTTGATGGCCTCGAACGGATGCAGCAGCATGATCACGTTGAGTGTCAGATTGTCCCGGATGAGGTAGCCGGTGCCGAGTTCGAAGATGATGGCGAGGCTGACGATCACCCATATAGGTAGCCTTCGCGCCATCACAAATCCCAGCACCATGGCCAGTGTGTCCGACACCGAATTGATGATGCTGTCGCCATAGTAATCGAGCGAAATGGTGCCGGCGCGGTAGCGGTCGATGATGAACGGGCTGTTTTCCAGCAGCTCCCAGCCGCCCTCGATGAAGACGGCGAACGCCAGCCTCAGGCCGATCGGCGAACGCGGGAACAGGAACCGCGCCAGCGCATAGAACAGGAAGCCGTGGATGATGTGCGAGAAGGTGTACCAGTCCGAAATGTGCTGGGAATTCTCCGAACTGTTCACCACGCCATGCCAGAGCTTGACGTAGCCGCAGGTGCAGATCGGCGTCCGCCCCATGCCGTAGAGCGCCCCGGCCTGGAAGATGACCAGGGCAAGCACCAGCAGAAGCCCCATCCGCCAGCTGTCTTCGTAGGCCGAATAGCTGTTTTCCGTGGCCGGTGTCGTCATCGATTCATTCCCCCTCGTTTCGCGTCGCCGTCTCGACCATCACAAAGCCCTGTCACGCCTTCAGCGGCGGCAGCCGGCGGATCACGGCCGCCGGCAAGGTGAGGTTGACCACAATCCGCCGGATACGCTGCCAGCCGGCCCCGAACAGAATAATCAGCGCGCCAACAACGACCAGGATCAAGGCAAAAGGCGGGATGCCCGTCGAATCGGAGGCGGAATTCACCAGATAATAGATGCCCAGCGAGCCGAAGTAAGCCAATGTAGGAACCAGAAGCGAACGGCGGTCTATGGCCAGCGCGACATAGAGGAAGCCAAGGATCAGAATCGTCAGCATGATGGTTGCATTGGCATCCGGCGCGATATGTCCGAATACGACGTTTTGGCCGGTTGCCATGATAAAGAGCGGATGCACCAGCATCGGCGCCGAGACGACATGCAGCCAGAAAGCGCAATCGGACCAGATCTTGCGTCGATCCCTGTCGTAAATGTCAAAAGCGACACCCGTTGCGAACACGATCAGGCCGCAGATCAGCGGCATGTAAAGGGCCGCGCGAAGCAATTCGGGAACGTCCTCGAGGCGCGGCGGCGCAATCGCGCCGGTTGTCACACTGTCATACAGGATTATCGCCGTTTGCAGGAAGGCAAGCAGTGTGAAGGCGATGGCGATAGTCCCGGCAATGATGGGGACGCGAAAGCGCCAGAAATAGATCGCCGCCGCGATTATTCCTCCGCCCAGGAACAGATATCCGGCCCGGGACGCCGTCTGGCGCAACGCCAATAGCTGCCAGATGGTTTCCGGCTTGCGTATGCCGAAGCTGGCCTCCACTTGCAGCGCCAGAGCGGCCAGAATGGCGGCCATGAAAATCAGGGCAAGCACGGACGACGATAGCTTCATCCGGTGCTGACGCGTGACGATTTCGGCGAGCCCCCAGGCGAAAACCGCGAAGATGCCGGCGATCCAGAATGTCTGGCCTGGAAGCAAGGTGGTGAGGACAAAGAAGAAGCCGGCGCTGAGCAGAACGGTTCCCACGGTGACGAACAGATCGTTGCCGCCGCCGACCAGCCGCAGGTTTTCCTCGTCACCCTCGTCACTCTCATCATCGGCGCGCCTGGCCTCGGGGGCGAGAGCGACCGCGCGTTCCATGGCCTCCAACTGATCGCGCAAGGTCTGCGAGATCAAACCTTTCGCGACTGCCTTGTCGAGGGTTTCGGCGCTGATCAATTGGGCTCCTGCGTCGCGTCGCGCGCCATCATCAGGGCTGGCCCGTACTCCGATGTTCTGGTGTCAAAGGCAACAAAGCCGGCCTTTTCGTAGGCGCGGATCGCCCTGACATTGGCGGGATCCGGGTCGATGATGACGCGCGGAACACCTTCCTCGAAAAGCTGTTCGACGAATTGGCGCACGATCGCCGAGCCATGGCCACGCCCGACCAGCTCCGGCACGCCGATCGACACGTCGATGCCGAGCGTGCCGAACGGCTGGTCGGCGTAGGGGTGGTCGTCTTCCAGATGCGGGTCGTAGCTCTGCAGATAGGCGATCGGCTTGCCGTCGAGCTCGACGATCAGCGGCTCGACGGAAATCGAGTCGATATGATCGCTAATCCCGGCGATTTCCGTCTCCGGATCGTCCCACCACTCTGCAACATGCGGCTGGGCAAGCCAGCCGGCGATCATCGGCAGGTCTTTCTCCGTCACCGGCCGAAAATCATAGGTCACCACCTCTTCAGGCGGCATCGAGCGTTTCGACGACGAAATTGTTGTTGGTGTAGACGCAGATGTCGGATGCGATCTGCATCGCCTTGCGGGCGATCTCCTCGGCATCCTTGTCGCTGTCCATCAGCGCGCGGGCCGCGGCCAGCGCGTAATTGCCGCCCGAACCGATGGCCATGACGCCGAATTCGGGTTCGAGCACGTCGCCGGTGCCGGTCAGCGCCAGCGAGACTGACTTGTCTGCCACCAGCATCATCGCTTCCAGCCGGCGCAGATAGCGGTCGGTGCGCCAGTCCTTGGCGAGCTCGACGCAGGCGCGCGTCAGCTGGTCGGGATATTGTTCGAGCTTGGCCTCGAGCCGCTCCAAAAGCGTGAAGGCGTCGGCGGTGGCGCCGGCGAAACCGGCAATCACATTGCCGCCCTTGCCGATGCGGCGCACCTTCTTGGCGTTGCCCTTCATGATGGTCTGGCCAAGGCTGACCTGGCCGTCGCCGGCGATCACCACCTTGTTGCCCTTGCGCACCGTCACGATGGTCGTGGCGTGCATGGTCAGTTCATTGGACATTTCTTGGGCTCCGAGCAGCGCCATCCCGATAAGGCGATTGGCGCGGTACGAGTAACTTTGATCGGCCATATGTATGCATGGGGCCGGTGATTGCAAATCGCTCTCTGGCAAGGCCGATACCGATGCCGGAGGCAACTGGCAATCGCCGGATCATGCTGCTAGAAGGCTTTCGTTTTCAAGCCTGCGAGCGCTTGAAGCCTCTGAGCCGGTCACGATGTGAACCTCTGGACAAGGATAGAGTGATGCCGCCCCGTTCCGCCGAAGCGAGCCGTAAGACCAAGGAAACCGACATCTCCGTGTCGGTCCATGTCGACGGGTCCGGCAAGTCGGATATCGCTACGGGCGTCGGCTTCTTCGATCATATGCTGGACCAGCTGTCGCGCCATTCCCTGATCGACATGACGGTCAGGGCCAAGGGCGACCTGCATATCGACGATCACCACACGGTCGAGGACACCGGCATCGCGCTCGGCCAGGCCTTGACCAAGGCGCTCGGCGAGCGGCGCGGCATCATGCGCTATGCCTCGATCGACCTTGCCATGGACGAGACGCTGACGCGCGCCGCGATCGATGTGTCCGGCCGTCCCTTCCTGGTCTGGAACGTTTCCTTCTCGTCGCCGAAGATCGGCACCTTCGACACCGAACTGGTGCGCGAGTTCTTCCAGGCGCTGGCGCAGAATGCCGGCATTACGCTGCATGTCACCAACCACTATGGCGCCAACAACCATCACATCGCCGAGACCTGCTTCAAGGCGGTGGCGCGCGCGCTGCGCGCTGCTCTCGAACGCGATCCGCGCCAGCCGGATGCGGTTCCCTCCACCAAGGGATCGTTGAAGGGATAAGGCCATGGCCACCTACGTCGTGATGGAACCGCCAGGCCGCAGCGAAAAGGCTGATGCGACGGCCTTTGTCCGCGATGGCTTCACCTGGCTGGGCCTCCTGGTGCCGCCGCTATGGTTCGCCTGGCATCGGCTGTGGATCGAAGCAGCACTTGCCTTCGTCGTCATGGGCCTGCTTTCGATGCTGGGCCAGAAGCTCGGCCTTGGTGTGGCCGGGTCGCTGCTGTCGTTGTTGGTTTCGCTCTATGTCGGCCTGGAAGGGCAAGGCCTGCGCATCGCGGCACTTCGCCGGCGTGGTTGGCACGAGTGGGGCGCGGTCGAAGCCGGTTGGCTCGACGATGCCGACACACGCTATGCACTGGAGGCGGAAGCGCTTGCCGATGAGGTTGTGCCGGCGCCGCGCATGGTCCCCGATGCTGCCCTCGCGCGGCCAGCGCAGCCGGGCATTGCGCTGGGGCTGACCCACATACCGGGAAGAAACTGACATGATTCCGGGAAGAAGCTGAGATGCGGGTTGCGATCATCGACTACGGCTCGGGCAATCTGCGCTCGGCCACCAAGGCTTTCGAGCGCGCCGCGCGCGAAGCCGGCATCGCGGCGCAGATCGACCTGACGGCCGATGCCGAGCGGGTGCGCACGGCCGATCGCATCGTCCTGCCCGGCGTCGGCGCCTATGCCGATTGCGCGGCCGGCCTGCAGGCCGTCGAAGGCATGTGGGAAGCCGTCGAAGATGTCGCGATCGTCAAGGGCCGGCCTTTCCTCGGCATCTGCGTCGGCATGCAACTGATGTCGCAGCGCGGCCTTGAAAAGACAATTACCGAGGGCTTCGGCTGGATATCGGGCGACGTCAAGGAGATCATGCCTTCCGATCCGGCGCTGAAGATCCCGCAGATCGGCTGGAACACCATCGAACTCAAACGCCAGCATCCACTGTTTGCCGGCATTCCCACCGGGACCAACGGGCTGCACGCCTATTTCGTGCACTCCTACCACCTCGATGCGCGCAAGCCGGACGAAGTGCTGGCGGTCGCCGATTATGGCGGCCCGGTGACGGCGGCCGTCGCCCGCGACAATCTCGTCGGCACGCAATTCCACCCGGAAAAGAGCCAGGCGCTGGGCCTCGCCCTGATCACCAATTTCCTGCGCTGGAGGCCCTAGAGCATGATCCCGAAAAGTGGACCCCGGTTTTCTCGGACAAACGGTCCCGTTTGTCCCGAGATCATGCTCAAGCAAAGGGGAAACCGATGAGCAAGAAGGGTTACTGGATGGCGATGGTCGAGGTGACCGATCCGGAAAACTATCCGCTATACATTGCCGCCAACAAAGCGGCTTTCGACAAATATGGCGCAAAATTCCTGACCCGCGGCGGTCAGTCGTCGAGCCCGGAAGGGTCGTCGGGCAATCGCCATGTCATCATCGAGTTCGAGAGCTACGCGGTCGCACTCGCCTGCTTCCATTCGCCCGAATACCAGGCGGCGCTGAAGTTCCGACGTCTCTATTCGACATCGCATTTCGCCATTGTGGAAGGCGCCTGAACGGATGATCCTTTTCCCCGCCATCGATCTCAAGGACGGCCAGTGCGTGCGCCTGAAGCACGGCGACATGGCCACCGCGACCATCTACAACGATGATCCTGCAGCGCAGGCGCGGGCCTTCGAGCAACAGGGCTTCGAATGGCTGCATGTCGTCGACCTCAACGGCGCTTTCCAGGGCCAGAGCGTCAACAGCGCGGCGGTCGGCGCCATCCTCAAGGCGACGAAGAACCCTGTGCAGCTCGGCGGCGGCATCCGCACGCTGGCGCAGATCGAGGACTGGCTCGATCGCGGGCTGGCCCGTGTCATCCTCGGCACGGTGGCGGTGCGTGACCCGGACCTGGTCAGACAGGCCTGCAAGGCGTTTCCGGGCAAGGTCGCCGTCGGCATCGACGCCAAGGGCGGCAAGGTCGCCGTCGAGGGCTGGGCCGAGGCGTCGAGCCTCGGCGTCGTCGAACTGGCGAGGAAATTCGAGGGCGCCGGAGTCGCCGCCATCATCTACACCGATATCGATCGCGACGGCGTTTTGACAGGCATCAACTGGGACGCCACCATCGATCTCGCCGATGCCGTATCGATCCCGGTCATCGCGTCGGGCGGCCTCGCCTCGATCGCCGACATCGTGCGCATGACCATGCCCGATGCGCAAAAGCTCGAAGGGGCGATCTCCGGGCGCGCGCTCTATGACGGCCGCATCGATCCGGCCGAGGCCCTGGCGATCCTGCAGGGCAGGGCGGAGACGCGGACGTGAAAATCTCCATCATCCTGGCCTCCTACGACAGCGGTCATTACCATGGCGGCATGGGCCAGGGCCCGGACGCACTGATATCAGGCGGGCTCGTCGACGCGCTGACCATGGCCGGCCATGACGTTACGGTGGAAGACATCGGCAGGGTCGGAGACATCCAGGAGCGCGAGATCGCCACCGGCTTTGCTGTCTGCAACGCGGTTGCGACCGAGGTTCGCCTTGCCCGTGACGCCGGTCGGTTTCCCATCGTCCTTGCGGGAAATTGCCTGACATCAGCCGGTGCGGTCGCCGGCGAGGACGCCGATGCGATCATCTGGGCCGACCAGCATGGCGACCTCAACACGCCCGAGACATCGGCATACGGCTTTCTCGACGGCATGGCGCTGGCGACGGTGCTTGGCCTGTGCTGGAGGCCGATGGCGTCGGCCATTCCCGGCTTCAAGCCGATCGATCCGTCGCGTTGCGTGCTCGTCAACGCGCGCGATCTCGATCCGGACGAGAAGCGGCTGCTGGAGACGCTGCCGATCGTGCGGACGGAATGCGCCGGGGTGGCCCAGGCGACCGAAAGACTGAAGATCGCCGGCGCCAAACGCGTGCACATGCACCTCGATATGGACGTGCATGATCCCCGCGAGTTGCAGGCCAACCGCTATATCACTTCGGGCGGCCCGAGCCCGGAGCAGTTGCGCGACGCCACTTGCGCCATGGCGCTTGCGGTGCCGGTCGTCGGCATCACCGTCTCCGCCTACGATCCGGCTTTCGACGCGCAGGCCGATGTTCCGCCGCTGGTCGGCCAGTTGCTGAACGATCTCATCGCCACGATAGAGGGCCGCTGATGCTGAAAGCCCGTGTCATCCCCTGTCTCGACGTCAAGAACGGCCGTGTCGTCAAGGGCGTCAACTTCGTCGATCTCGTCGACGCCGGCGATCCGGTCGAGGCGGCCAAGGCCTATGACGCGGCCGGCGCCGACGAGCTTTGCTTCCTCGACATCACTGCTTCGTCGGACAATCGCGAGACCATCTTCGACGTCATCGCACGCACCGCCGAACAATGTTTCATGCCGCTGACCGTCGGCGGCGGCGTGCGCCAGGTCGCCGACATCAGGAAGCTGCTCTTGGCCGGCGCGGACAAGGTGTCGATCAACACGGCGGCGGTGAAGAACCCGGACTTCGTTGCCGAGGCTGCCGACAAGTTCGGCAACCAGTGCATTGTCGTCGCCATCGACGCCAAGAAAGTGTCCGCCACCGGTGAGGCCGACCGCTGGGAGATCTTCACCCATGGTGGGCGCGAAAAGACCGGCATCGACGCGGTCGAGTTCGCGCGGAAAATGGTCGATCGCGGCGCCGGCGAGATCCTGCTGACCTCGATGGATCGCGACGGCACCAAGGCCGGCTACGACATCGCGCTGACCCGCGCGATATCAGACGCCGTGCGCGCGCCGGTCATCGCTTCCGGCGGCGTCGGCACGCTCGACCACATGGTCGAAGGCATTCGCGACGGCCATGCCGGTGCGGTGCTGGCCGCGTCCATCTTCCATTTCGGTACCTACACGATAGCGCAGGCCAAGGCGCATATGGCCGCCGCAGGGCTGCCGATGCGGCTGGACTCTGTGAATAATCGGCCCTAAAGCATGATCCCGAAAAGTGGGAACCGGTTTTCGGAAAAGATCATGCCTAAACAAGCAGATAGATGGCGCCATGGCTGAGTTTTCGCTGTCAGGTCTTGAAGAAACCATCAGGGAACGCGCCCATTCCGGCGACCCGGACTCGTGGACGGCAAAACTGTTCGCGCGCGGCATCGACAAGGCGGCGCAGAAACTCGGCGAGGAAGCAGTCGAGACGGTGATTGCCGCCGTCAAGGGCGACAAACAGGCCCTCGTTTCGGAAAGTGCCGATCTTATATATCATTGGCTCGTCGTTCTCGGCCTCTCGGGGGTTTTGCTGAGCGACGTGCTCAAGGAGCTCGAAGGCCGCACCCGGCGTTCGGGCATCGCCGAGAAGGCGTCACGGCCCAAGGGCTGACCGCGAGGAAGGGCAGGTATCTCGATGGATCAGCTCGCGCCGACCGAGAAGTATTCCCCGTTTCGCTTCTTCTCCGCCGAGCAATGGTCGCAATTCCGCGCCGACACGCCGCTGACGCTGAGTGCGGACGAATTCCGCCGCCTGCGGTCGCTCAACGATCCGGTCGATCTCGAAGAGGTCACGCGCATCTATCTGTCGCTGTCGCGGCTGTTGTCGGCTCATGTCGAAGCGAGCCAGCTGCTGTTTCGGCAACGCCAGGCCTTCTTCAACGCGGTCGACGTGGTCAAGACGCCCTTCATCATCGGCATCGCCGGTTCCGTCGCGGTCGGCAAATCGACCACCGCACGCGTGCTGAAGGAGCTTTTGGCGCGCTGGCCGTCGAGCCCCAAGGTCGATCTCATCACCACCGACGGCTTCCTGCTGCCCAACGAGGTCCTGCGCCGCGAGAACCTGATGGAGCGCAAGGGTTTTCCAGACAGTTACGATGTCGGCGCGCTGCTGCGCTTCCTGTCGGGCATCAAGTCGGCGCTGCCCGATGTCCGCGCGCCGGTCTATTCGCACCTCACCTATGACGTCATTCCCGGCGAGTTCGTCACCATCGACCGGCCCGACATATTGATCTTCGAAGGCATCAATGTCCTGCAGCCCGGCAAGCTGCCGCAGGACGGCAAGATCGTGCCTTTCCTGTCGGACTTCTTCGATTTCGCCATCTACATCGATGCCGACGAGAAGCTGATCCACAACTGGTACATTTCCCGCTTCATGCGGCTGCGTGAGACCGCCTTCCGCAATCCGGACTCCTTCTTTCACCGCTACTCGCAGCTGTCGGAGGGTTCGGCGCGCGCCATCGCCGAAGGCCTGTGGACCAACATCAATTTGAAGAATCTGCGCGAGAACATCCTGCCGACGCGGGCCCGCGCCGACTTGATCCTGCGCAAGGGCGCCGACCACCTGATCGAGGAAGTGGCGCTCAGGAAGCTGTGACGGCCGGCTTCGTCACCCGTCGCAATGTCAGATTGATCCGCCCACCGTTTTTCAGCAGCGCCGAGGTCGAGGGATAGATCCGATCGACGCCGTGAAAGCACAGCCGCCCCTCGCCGCCGAGCACCACGACATCACCGCTTTGCAGCCTGAACGACTTGGTGGCGCCATCACGCGTGGTCTGGCCAACCCGGAACAGGCAGTCGTCGCCGAGCGAGACGGAGACGACCGGCGCCGAAAAGTCGGCCTCGTCGCGGTCCTGATGCAGGCCCATCTTCGCATCCGCCGTGTAGAAATTGATCAGGCACGCTTCCGGCGGATGCGGATAGCCCGAGACCTCGCGCCACAGGTCGAGCAGCGCATCCGGAATTGGCGGCCAAGGCGCCCCGGTTAGCGGATGCGCCGGCTGGTAACGATAGCCGTGCTCCTTGTCGGTGACCCAGCCCAGCGGCCCGCAATTGGTCATGCGCACGCTCATCTCCTTGCCGGTGCGCGGCATGGCCGGCACGAACAGCGGCGCCTGCTGCACGATCCGTCTCACCTCGTCGACCAGTTCTTCCTGCACGGTGCGTGACAGGTAGGCCGGCATGTGGCGGACGCCTTTGGGCAGAACGAGCACGGATTCGATCGCCTCTTGGATGGTTCGGAACCGTAAAATGTCACGATCAAATGAAAACGGCGACCCGAAAGCCGCCGCTCTTGTCGAATTGGCAGTCGCCGATCAGGCGAGGTCGGGGATGCGCAGCACCTGGCCCGGATAGATCTTGTCGGGATGGGTCAGCATCGGCTTGTTGGCCTCGAATATGACCGTGTTCTTGACGCCTTGGCCCTTGCCGTAGCTTTTCTCGGCGATCTTCCAGAGATTGTCGCCCTTCTTCACGGTGTAAAAGGTGGGCTCCTTGGCCGGGGCGGCGGCCGTGCCAGGTGCTGGCGCGACCTGTAATTCGTCCGCCTGCACCTTGGAGACGCCGAGCGTGTTGCCGACGGCGATGACCGCCTTCTCGAAGATCGACTGGTCCTTGACCACACCCTTCAGCACCGCCGTATCGCCGTTGACGACGACCTCGACGCCATCGGTGCCGAGCTTGTGCGAATCGAGCTCCTTCTTGAGTGTGTCGGCCGTGGGTGCGGCTTCGTCGTCACCGCCGATGCCCAGTTTCTTGCCGACACTCTTGACGAAATCGAACATGCCCATCGTTGGTCTCCATTGCTGTGGTGGGTGATCGCAGCTTGCCATCTGCAACCCAGAATTGGAAGCCACCCGCGCGTTGCAGCTTCGCGGTGCTTAATCGTTCTCCACCCGGCCGCGCAGCTTCTTGATCGTGCCTCGCCCGGCCTTGCTCTTCAGCCGCCGTTCCACGGCACCCTTTGACGGCCGCGTCTTCTTGCGCGGTGGCGGCGGCGGTTCGGCGGCCTTGGCGACCAGTGCCGTCAGCCGTGCCCGCGCATCCGCCCGGTTCTGTTCCTGGGTGCGGAAGCGGCCCGCTTCGATGACAACGACGCCGTCCTTGGTGGCACGCTGGCCGGCAAGCTTGATCGTCCGCTCGCGCACGCGCTCCGACAGACCCGCTGCGTTGGCGGCGTCGAAGCGCAGTTGCACCGCCGTCGCCACCTTGTTGACGTTCTGGCCGCCGGGACCGGACGAGCGGATGAAATCCTCGTGCAGGTCGCCCGGATGGATCACCGCATCGCCTGATATGATGATGTTGTCGTCGCTCGCCATGCCGCAGTCATGGCGCGGCGGATCGAAAAAGAAAAGGCCCGATCGAACCGGGCCTTTCAACGAAGCTGAACCCCGTAGCGCGATTACTCCGCCGCTTCCTGCATGCGCGGCGCCGCACCCAGCACCACGGCATCGACATGGCTTTCGAATTTCTCGAAATTGACGGCGAACATGCCGACCAGCCTTGCCGCCTGCCGGTCATAGCCGGCCTTGTCGGCCCAGGTGGAGCGCGGGTCGAGAATGGCGCTGTCGACGCCTCGAACCGCCACCGGCACCTCGAAACCGAAATGAGGGTCGGTGCGGAACTCGGCCGTCTTGAGCGAGCCGTCGAGTGCGGCGGCAAGCAAGGCCCGCGTCGCCTTGATCGGCATGCGCTTGCCGGTGCCGTAGGCGCCGCCGGTCCAGCCGGTGTTGACCAGCCAGCAATCGGCGCCGTGGCGGGCAATCAGCTCGCGCAGCAGATTGCCGTATTCCGATGGATGGCGCGGCATGAACGGGGCGCCGAAACAGGTCGAAAACGTCGCTTCGGGCTCGGTCACGCCCTTTTCGGTTCCGGCCACCTTGGCGGTGTAGCCGGAGAGGAAATGATACATCGCCTGCGCCGGGGTCAGCCGCGCGATCGGCGGCATCACGCCGAACGCATCGGCGGTCAGCATGATGATGTTCTTCGGATGGTTGGCGCGGCCGGTCTTGCTGGCGTTGGGGATGAAATCCAGCGGGTAGGCGCAGCGTGTGTTTTCGGTCAGCCTTCCGTCGTTGAAATCCGGCACGCCATCAGCGTCGAGCACGACATTTTCCAGCACCGTGCCGAAGCGCTGCGTGGTGGCGAAGATTTCCGGCTCGGCTTCCGCCGACAGCTTGATCGTCTTGGCGTAGCAGCCGCCTTCGAAATTGAAGATGCCGTGGGGTCCCCAGCCATGCTCGTCGTCGCCGATCAGCGTGCGCGAGGGATCGGCCGAGAGTGTCGTCTTGCCGGTGCCCGACAGGCCGAAGAAGATGGCGGCGTCGCCGGCCATACCCTCGTTGGCCGAGCAATGCATCGGCATCACGCCTTTCGCCGGCAGCAGATAGTTGAGCATGGTGAACACCGACTTCTTCATCTCGCCGGCATAGGAGGTGCCGCCGATCAGCACGACCTTGCGCGTGAGATCCACGGCGATCACCGTTTCGGTGCGGCTGCCGTGGCGGGCGGGATCGGCGCGGAAGGACGGCAGGTCGATGATCGTCATGGCAGGCACGAAATGCTCGAGCTCGGCGGCATCGGGACGAATGAGCAGATTGCGGATGAACAGCGAGTGCCAGGCAAATTCGGTGATCACCCTGGTCGGCAGCTTCAGCTCCGCATCGGCGCCGCCGATCAGGTCCTGGACGTATAGATCCTTGTCCCAGGCATGCGTCTGGAAATCGGCGAGCAGCGTGTCGAACTGGGCTTGTGAAATTGCCTTGTTGTTGTCCCACCAGACATGCGGTTCGGTGTCACTGTTGCGGACGACAAACTTGTCCTTGGGCGAGCGGCCGGTATGCTGGCCTGTCTCGGCGACCAACGCGCCATGTGCGGTCAAGCGGGCCTCGCCGCGCCGGATCGAGTCCTCATAAAGAGCAGCCGCACCGAAATTATAGCGCACCACGCCGGTGGTTTTCAGGCCGATATGATCGATCGCGCAGGCGGAATTGCGTTTGCCGACTTCCGACATCGAGTGTCCCTCTTGGATTTGCCGCATCTTTGCCGGCACCTTCCCGGCACGCCCACTACGCGGGCTGAGATGGTCAGAACCAGAAAAGTCAAATGATATCAAATCATTAATCT
>NZ_RZQP01000122.1:0-18673 GCF_003998165.1 Mesorhizobium sp. M7A.F.Ca.US.007.01.2.1
GCCAAGAGGAATCGGCCCGTGAACGACAACGAAGAACGCCCGGTCACCATCATCACCGGCCGGGTGTGGAAGAAAAAAGGCGGCAAACCGGAAGGCGTCCACGTCATGCTGGTTGCGCCCGACGACGATTCGGCGGTGCGCCGGGCGCTCGAATCGCTTGCCGCCGAAGGTTACGCCGAGGCCGAGCTCGACCAGATCGGCGACATGGACGGCATCCCCGACGAAGAGCCGCATATTTCCGCCTTCCAGGGCGCGCTCGAAGGCGAAGTGTCGATCGTTACCTTCGACGTGCCGATCTGACCCCGGTCCAGCTTTCGAATCGACTGCCGAACCGAATCGGCGACCGAGGCCTTCCCAGCCGACAAATGTGCTGCCGCTAAGGGAAGGCTGAGCTTGGCTGCTCGGCTTCGGCTTGCCCGGGGCAAGTGTTCTGATAAGAAGCCATCACCATCATCAAACAGACGGAGCGGCCATGTCCCAGCCCATCAAGATAGGCATCGTCGGCGTCGGCAAGATCGTCCGCGACCAGCACCTGCCGGCCCTGGCGAAAGACCAGGACTATCGCCTCGTCGCGGCCGCCAGCCGTCACGGCAAGGTGGATGACATCCCGAATTTCCCCACCATCGAAGCCATGCTCGACGCCGTAGCCGAGCTCGAGGCCGTCTCGCTCTGCATGCCGCCGCAATTCCGCTACGACGCGGCGCGGACGGCGCTGACGGCAAAGAAGCATGTCTTCCTGGAGAAGCCGCCAGGCGCTACTGTCAGCGAGGTCGAAGACCTCAAGACATTGGCTGCGCACAACGGCGTCTCGCTGTTCGCCAGCTGGCACTCGCGCTATGCGCCGGCCGTCGAGGCCGCACGTGCTTTTCTAAGTTCAGCCCGCATCCGCTCGGCTGCCATCAACTGGAAAGAGGATGTGCGCCGCTGGCACCCGAACCAGGAATGGATCTGGGCTCCCGGCGGTTTTGGCGTCTTCGATCCCGGCATCAACGCGCTGTCGATTGCCACCCATATCCTGCCGGCCATGTTCATCACCTCGGCGGTGCTCGACTTTCCCGAAAACCGCGCCTCCCCGGTTGCCGCGCGCGTCACCTTCCGCACCTCGAATGGCCTGCCGGTGACGATGGACCTCGACTGGCTGCAGACAGGCCCGCAAAGCTGGGACATCCTGGCCGACACCGACAAGGGCGCCATGGTGCTGTCGGGCGGCGGCTCGAAGCTCGCCATCGATGGCAAGCTCATTCACGAAGAGCCGGAAGCGGAATATCCGATGCTCTACAAGCGCTTCGCCGAGATCGTGCGCGCCGGCGTTTCCGATGTCGATCTGGCCCCGCTCCAGCATGTCGCTGACGCCTTCATGCTCGGCAAGCGCAACGTAGTCGAGGCGTTTTTCGATTGAGCTCTGGAACCGCACTCGCTGATCGCGCGCGGGGGTCGCAGGTTGGGAATAGTCGCGCGACAGGATTGTCGCGCGACTGAGAACCAGCGGATCGCCAGGCTCAATTCCTGGTCCTGCAACCGGCACGCTTGACCATGTCGGCAATGATCAGTGGCGTCGCCGGTGTCTGAGACCAGTTACCCTGACGAGGGGCGCCCGCTTCAAGGGCGGCGCGCACCGCTCGTGTATCCAGGCTGAAAGAACTCTTGCAGGAAACGAGGCCGCCATTGCCGATCGTGTCGGCGATCACGCCGGCGGCTTCGCCAACCCCGGCGACATAGGCGACCAGCGTTTGCCTGGCGACCGGGCTGGTGTCGGCCTTGTCGAGCATTTCCATCACCTGCCCCACCGATATCCGGCCTGTCGCGGTCGACGGGAGGGCGATGGCAGCAAAAGGCGTTATGGACGCGGCGACAATCGCGATGGCTGCCACGGCAATCCGGCGTTTGAACGAAGGCATAGGTTTCTCCTGTGATGAGGAATTGACAAGAATCATCATTACGCATAAACAAATTATTGTAAAACGATAATTCATTACAATGGAGTGATAACGGCGATGATTGAACCTGTCATCACGGCTGTCCCTGCCGATCCTGCCCGCCAGCTTAGATTGAGACGCATCCGACTTTTCAGCCTAGTGCTGGCGAGGTGTTTTGTCGTCCTCGCCATATTGCTGACCATCGGTCTGCTGTTCTACTGGCTCAGCGTCTCCGCCAGTTCGATCGCGGCCGATGCGCAAATCCCACAGGAATGGCTGAGCGAGCTTGGCCTCGGTCGAAGACTGGTCGGGTTCGCGATCTCGTTCGTGCCGCTTGCCTGCCTCGTCTTCGCGCTCATGGCCGCAAGGCGCTGCTTCGGCGCTTTCGCGTCCGGCAACTTCTTCGGTCAGGGCGCCATCAGCAATTTGCGATACTTTGGCCTCGGCCTGCTGGCATCCGCCTTGCTGAAACCGGTTTCGGCGGCGGCATTGTCCGTTCTGCTCAGCTGGGACGCGCCTGCCGGCCAGCACCGGCTGACGCTCGGTCTCGACAGCGACACGATGCTGACCTTGCTGGCAGCTTGCATCGTCGCTGTCATCACCTGGGTCATGGCCGAGGCATCGGCACTCGCCGAAGAAAACGCGCAATTCATCTGATGAGGATCAGCTCATGCCCATAAGGGTCAGGCTCAATGTCGTCCTCGCCGAACGAAACGTGAAGTCAAAGGACCTGGCCGAATATGTCGGCATCACCGAGGCCAATCTTTCCCTTTTGAAGCAGGGAAAGGTCAAGGGTATCCGGTTCGACACGCTGGAGCGCATCTGCGACTATCTCGACTGTCAGCCGGGCGATCTGCTTCGCTTCGAGAGGGTGTCCGAATAGCACAAAGAAATAGGCCGCCGGGTTGCCCCGACGGCCTTATTGCCTGAGATCGTTGCCGTCCGCGCTTACTGCGCGGCGGTGGTCATGTCGGCCAGCATCGGCTCGGCGACTTCCGCACCCGAGGCCTTGCGGCGCTCGTCGATGATCAGTTCGTCGCGCGAGGTGGCGATGCGCCGGATCTGGCTCATCGTGCCGCCGGTACCGGCCGGGATCAACCGGCCGACGATGACGTTTTCCTTCAAGCCCTGCAGCATGTCGGTCTTGCCGGCAACGGCAGCTTCCGTCAGCACTCGCGTCGTCTCCTGGAAGGAGGCGGCCGAGATGAAGGACGGCGTCTGCAGCGATGCCTTGGTGATGCCGAGCAGCACCGGCAGGCCTTCGGCCGGCTTCTTGCCGTCCTCGACCAGACGCTCGTTGACCTCTTCCAGTTCGATCACGTCGACATGATCGCCCGGGATGTAGGTCGAATCGCCCTGCACCGTGATCTCGACCTTCTGCAGCATCTGGCGAACGATCACCTCGATGTGCTTGTCGTTGATCGACACGCCCTGCAGACGGTAGACTTCCTGGATCTCGTTGACGAGGTAGGAAGCAAGTGCCTCCACGCCCTTGATCGCCAGGATGTCGTGCGGCGCCGGGTTGCCGTCGAGGATGTAGTCGCCCTTCTCGATGACGTCGCCGTCCTGGAGATGGAACGGCTTGCCCTTCGGGATCAGGTATTCGACCGGCTCAAGCGTCGAGTCATGCGGCTCGATGATGATGCGACGCTTGTTCTTGTAGTCGCGGCCGAAGCGGATCGTGCCGTCGATCTCGGCGATGATGGCGTGATCCTTCGGACGACGTGCCTCGAACAGCTCGGCAACACGCGGCAGACCGCCGGTGATGTCCTTGGTCTTGGCGCTTTCCATCGGAATACGCGCCAAAACGTCGCCGGGGCGAACCTGCGAACCCGGCTCGACCGAAAGAATGGCCTCGACCGAGAGCAGGAAGCGGGCGTCGCCGCCCTTGGACAGCTTGCCGACCTTGCCCTTGGCGTCCTGGATCGCAATCGCCGGCTTCAGGTCGTTGCCACGTGGCGTCGAGCGCCAGTCGATGACCTCACGCTTGGTGATGCCGGTCGACTCGTCGGCCGTTTCCTGAACGGAAATGCCGTCGACCAGATCCTCGTACGACACCCTGCCCTCGATTTCGGTGAGGACCGGACGCGTGTAGGGATCCCACTCGGCGATACGCTGGCCGCGCTTCACCTTGTCACCATCGTCCACGAAGATGCGCGAACCATAGGTGAGACGGTGCGAGGCGCGCTCCTTGCCGGCTTCGTCGAGGATCAGCACCGCCATGTTGCGGCCCATGACCATCTGCTGGCCGTCGGAGTTGCGCACCACGTTGCGGTTGCGGATCTCGACCTTGCCCTCATACGAGGCTTCAAGGAACGAGCTGTCCACCACCTGCGCGGTACCGCCCATGTGGAAGGTACGCATGGTGAGCTGGGTGCCCGGCTCGCCGATCGACTGCGCCGCGATGACGCCGACGGCTTCGCCCTGGTTGACCGGGGTGCCGCGGGCCAGATCGCGACCGTAGCAGACCGCGCAGACGCCAACCCTGACTTCGCAAGTCAGTGCCGAGCGGATGCGGACCGACTGGACGCCGGCCTTTTCGATCTGTTCCACGTCACGCTCGTCCATCAGCGTTCCGGCCTTGACCAGGATCTCGCCCGACACCGGATGGGTGATGTCGTCGAGCGACGTACGGCCCAGCACGCGCTGGCCGACCGAAGCAACGACCTGACCGGCATCGACGATCGGCTGCATGGTGAGGCCCTTGTCGGTGCCGCAGTCGACGGAGTTGACGATGCAGTCCTGCGCCACGTCGACCAGACGACGGGTGAGGTAACCCGAGTTCGCCGTCTTCAAGGCGGTGTCGGCCAGACCCTTGCGGGCGCCGTGGGTCGAGTTGAAGTACTCGAGCACGGTCAGGCCTTCCTTGAAGTTCGAGATGATCGGCGTCTCGATGATTTCACCCGACGGCTTGGCCATAAGGCCGCGCATGCCGGCAAGCTGGCGCATCTGGGTGGGCGAGCCACGCGCACCGGAGTGCGACATCATGTAGATCGAGTTCATCGGCTTCTGACGGCCATTGTCCTCGAACTCGACCGCCTTGATGCGGGCCATCATCTCGTCGGCGACCTTTTCCGAGCACTTGGCCCAGGCGTCGACGACCTTGTTGTACTTCTCGCCCTGCGTGATCAGACCGTCATTGTACTGCTGCTCGTATTCCTTGGCCAAAGCCTCGGTGTCGGAGACCAGCTTGATCTTGGCATCCGGGATCAGCATGTCGTCCTTGCCGAACGAAATGCCGGCGCGGCAGGCATGGCTGAAGCCGAGCGCCATGATGCGATCGCAGAAAATGACCGTCTCCTTCTGACCGCAGTGGCGGTAGACGGTGTCGATCATCTTGGAGATGTTCTTCTTGGTCATCTCCTGGTTGGCGGTCTCGTAAGGCACGTTGACGTTCTTCGGCAGAAGCTCGCCGATGATCATGCGGCCAGGCGTGGTGTCATGGATCTTCGACACGACCTTGCCTTCGGCGTCGACCGTGCGGAAACGACCCTTGATCTTGGAGTGCAGCGTCACCGCCTTGGTCTCGAGCGCGTGCTGGAGTTCGCCCATGTCGGCAAACACCATGCCCTCGCCCGGCTCGTTCTGGTTGACGATCGAGAGATAGTAGAGACCCAGAACCATGTCCTGCGACGGCACGATGATCGGCGCGCCGGAAGCCGGGTGCAGGATGTTGTTGGTCGACATCATCAGCACGCGGGCTTCAAGCTGCGCTTCCAGCGACAGCGGCACGTGAACGGCCATCTGGTCGCCGTCGAAGTCGGCGTTGAAGGCCGTGCAGACCAGCGGGTGCAGCTGGATCGCCTTGCCTTCGATCAGGATCGGCTCGAACGCCTGGATGCCGAGACGGTGCAGCGTCGGCGCACGGTTCAGCAGCACCGGATGCTCGCGGATGACCTCGTCGAGGATATCCCAGACTTCCGGACGCTCCTTTTCGACCAGCTTCTTCGCCTGCTTGACGGTCGAGGAGTAACCCTTGGCGTCGAGACGGGCGTAGATGAAGGGCTTGAACAGTTCGAGCGCCATCTTCTTGGGCAGGCCGCACTGGTGCAGCTTGAGCTCCGGACCGGTCACGATGACCGAGCGGCCGGAATAGTCGACGCGCTTGCCGAGCAGATTCTGACGGAACCGGCCCTGCTTGCCCTTGAGCATGTCGGACAGCGACTTCAGCGGGCGCTTGTTGGCGCCGGTGATGACGCGGCCGCGACGGCCGTTGTCGAACAGCGCATCGACGGCTTCCTGCAGCATGCGCTTTTCATTGCGCACGATGATGCCGGGGGCGCGCAGCTCGATCAGCCGCTTCAGACGGTTGTTGCGGTTGATGACGCGGCGATAGAGATCGTTCAGATCCGACGTGGCGAAACGGCCGCCGTCCAGCGGGACGAGCGGACGCAGGTCCGGCGGGATCACCGGAACCACCTTCATGATCATCCATTCCGGACGATTGCCGGATTCCATGAAGTTCTCGACGACCTTGAGCCGCTTCAGATACTTCTTCTGCTTCAGCTCGGAGGTGGTCGACGCCAGTTCCGAACGCAGGTCGCCGGCGATCTTCTCCAGGTCCATGCCGGCCAGGAGGTCATGAATGGCCTCGGCGCCGATCATGGCGGTGAACGAATCCTCGCCATACTCGTCGACGGCGATCATGTACTCTTCCTCGCTGAGCAGCTGGTGCTCCTTCAGCGCGGTGAGGCCAGGTTCGGTGACGATGTAGTTCTCGAAGTAGAGGACGCGCTCGATGTCCTTCAGGGTCATGTCGAGCAGCGTGCCGATGCGCGACGGCAGCGACTTCAGGAACCAGATATGGGCGACCGGTGCCGCCAGCTCGATATGGCCCATGCGCTCGCGGCGAACGCGCGACAGCGTGACTTCGACGCCGCACTTCTCGCAGATGACGCCCTTGTACTTCATGCGCTTGTACTTGCCGCACAGGCACTCGTAGTCCTTGATCGGGCCAAAAATGCGCGCGCAGAACAGACCGTCACGCTCCGGCTTGAAGGTGCGGTAGTTGATGGTCTCCGGCTTCTTGATCTCGCCGAAAGACCAGGACAGAATCTTCTCAGGGCTGGCAAGCGATATCCGGATGGAATCGAACACCTGCGCAGGCGCCTGCGGATTGAAGAGATTCATGACCTCTTGGTTCATGCCGTTCTCCTTTTCGGGATCCTCGAAGATCCCTTGCATCTAGTCGCGAGCCAAACGCCCGCCGTCTTTGTCGGCCACTGGCCGTCGAATTCTTCCTGGTTGAGCATGATCCTGTCCGAAAACCGGTAGCCACTTTTCGGGATCATGCTCGAGGCGCGCCGCGGACAGCCGTGGCGCGCCATTGCCTTACTCGGCCGCGTCGGGCAGCCGGACAGGGTTGTCGTCGAGCTTGGTGTTCTCCAGCTCGACGTTGAGGCCGAGAGACCGCATTTCCTTGACGAGAACGTTGAAGCTCTCCGGGATGCCGGCCTCGAAGGTGTCGTCGCCACGCACGATCGCCTCGTAGACCTTGGTACGGCCGGCGACGTCGTCGGACTTCACCGTCAGCATTTCCTGCAGCGTGTAGGCGGCGCCGTACGCTTCCAGCGCCCAGACCTCCATCTCGCCGAAGCGCTGGCCACCGAACTGCGCCTTGCCGCCCAGCGGCTGCTGGGTGACGAGCGAGTACGGACCGATCGAACGCGCGTGGATCTTGTCGTCCACGAGATGGTGAAGCTTGAGCATGTAGATGTAGCCCATCGTCACCTTGCGATCGAACGGCTCGCCCGTGCGTCCGTCATAGAGCTGCGACTGACCGCTGCTGTGCAGGCCCGCCTGCTCCAGCATGATGTTGATGTCAGCCTCATGCGCGCCGTCGAACACCGGGGTCGCGATCGAGACGCCGCGGCGCATCTGCTCGCTGAGGCGAACGATGCTCTCGTCGTCATAGTCGCGAACCGGCTCGTTGCGGTCGTTGGCCGGGATGAAGCTCTCGAGCGTCTTGCGCAGCGGCTTGATGTCGCCGGCTGCCTTGTACGTGTCGATCAGCTCGCCGATCTTCCTGCCCATGCCCGCACATGCCCAGCCCAGATGCGTTTCCAGGATCTGGCCGACATTCATGCGGCTCGGCACACCCAGCGGGTTGAGCACGATATCGGCATGCGTGCCGTCCTCGAGGAAAGGCATGTCCTCGACCGGAACGATCCGCGACACGACACCCTTGTTGCCGTGACGGCCGGCCATCTTGTCGCCGGGCTGCATCTTGCGCTTCACGGCCACGAAGACCTTGACCATCTTCATGACGCCCGGAGGCATTTCGTCGCCGCGCTGGACCTTCTCGACCTTGTCCATGAAACGCTGCTCGAGCGCCTTCTTGGAATCGTCGTACTGGCCACGCAGCGCTTCCAGTTCGCTCTGGAGCTTTTCGTTCTCCACGGCAAACTGCCACCACTGCGAACGCGGGTACTCGTCGAGCGTATCCTTGGACAGCGTCGAGCCCTTCTTGAAGCCCTTCGGTCCAGCGATCGCTTCCTTGCCGACGAGCACGTCGGAAAGACGCGCGTAGACGTTACGGTCCAGAATGGCCTGCTCGTCGTCGCGGTCCTTGGCGAGGCGTTCGATCTCCTCGCGCTCGATCGCCATGGCGCGCTCGTCCTTCTCCACACCGTGGCGATTGAAGACGCGCACCTCGACGACGGTGCCGAAAGTGCCAGGAGGCATGCGCATCGAGGTGTCGCGCACATCGGACGCCTTTTCGCCGAAGATGGCGCGCAGAAGCTTCTCTTCCGGCGTCATCGGGCTTTCGCCCTTCGGCGTGATCTTGCCGACCAGGATGTCGCCCGGCTGAACTTCCGCACCGATGTAGACGATGCCGGCTTCGTCGAGGTTCTTCAGCGCTTCTTCCGAGACGTTCGGGATATCGCGCGTGATTTCCTCCGGTCCAAGCTTGGTATCGCGCGCCATGACCTCGAACTCCTCGATGTGGATCGAGGTGAAGACGTCGTCGGCGACGATGCGTTCGGACAGGAGGATCGAGTCCTCGTAGTTGTAGCCGTTCCACGGCATGAACGCGACCAGCACGTTGCGGCCGAGCGCCAGATCACCGAGCTCGGTCGACGGACCGTCGGCGATGATGTCGCCCTTGTTGACCCGGTCGCCCATGCGAACCAGCGGGCGCTGGTTGATGCAGGTGTTCTGGTTCGAACGCTGGAACTTCATCAACCGGTAGATGTCGACGCCGGACTTGCCCGGATCGAGATCTTCGGTGGCGCGGATAACGATACGCGTCGCGTCCACCTGGTCGACGATGCCGCCGCGTCGGGCGCCGATGGCGGCGCCCGAGTCACGGGCGACGATCGGCTCCATGCCGGTGCCGACGAACGGCGCCTCGGCGCGCACCAGCGGCACGGCCTGACGCTGCATGTTCGAACCCATCAGAGCGCGGTTGGCGTCGTCGTTTTCCAGGAACGGGATCAGGGCCGCGGCCACCGACACCATCTGCTTGGGCGACACGTCCATCAGATCGACGTTTTCGCGCGGCGCCATCATCACTTCGCCGGCGCTGCGGCAAATGACGAATTCGTCGACGAAACCACCATTCTTGTCGAGTTCGGCGTTGGCCTGCGCGACGTGGTGCTTGGCCTCTTCCATCGCCGAGAGATAGACGACGTCATTGGTCAGCTTGCCGTCGACGATCTTGCGGTACGGGCTCTCGATGAAGCCGTACTTGTTGACGCGTGCGAAGGTGGCCAGCGAGTTGATCAGACCGATATTCGGGCCTTCCGGCGTCTCGATCGGGCAGATGCGGCCGTAATGCGTCGGGTGCACGTCGCGCACTTCGAAGCCGGCGCGCTCGCGGGTCAGACCGCCCGGTCCAAGCGCCGAGAGGCGGCGCTTGTGGGTGATCTCCGACAGCGGGTTGGTCTGGTCCATGAACTGCGACAGCTGCGAGGAACCGAAGAACTCGCGCACGGCGGCAGCCGCCGGCTTGGCGTTGATCAGATCCTGCGGCATGACCGTGTCGATCTCGATCGAGGACATACGCTCCTTGATCGCGCGCTCCATGCGCAGCAGGCCGACGCGGTACTGGTTTTCCATCAGCTCGCCGACCGAACGTACGCGGCGGTTGCCGAGATTGTCGATGTCGTCGATCTCGCCCTTGCCGTCGCGCAGTTCAACCAGCGTCCTGACCACGGCCAGGATGTCGTCCTTGCGCAGCACGCGCACGGTGTCCTCGGCCTTGAGCTCGAGGCGCATGTTCATCTTGACGCGGCCGACGGCCGACAGATCGTAACGCTCGCTATCGAAGAACAGCGAGTTGAACATGGCTTCGGCGGTTTCGAGCGTCGGCGGCTCGCCGGGGCGCATGACACGATAGATGTCGAACAGCGCGTCCTGGCGGCTCTCGTTCTTGTCGACGTTGAGCGTGTTGCGGATATAGGCGCCGACATTGACGTGGTCGATGTCGAGAACCTTGATCTCCTCTTCGCCGGTGCCGAGCAGCACCTTCAGCGTCTTCTCGTCGATCTCGTCACCGGCCTCGAGGAAGATCTCGCCGGTGGCGTAGTTGACGATGTCCTCGGCCAGATAGTTGCCGAGCAGGTCCTCGTCGGTCGCCTTGATCGCCTTCAGACCCTTTTCGCCAAGCGCCCGTGCCTGGCGTGCGGTGATCTTCTTGCCGGCCTCGACGACGACTTCGCCGGTATCGGCATCGACCAGGTCGCCGACAGCCTTGAGGCCGCGGAAACGCTCGACGTTGAACGGAATGCGCCAATGGTCGCCGGCACGCTTGTAGGTGATCTTGTTGTAGAAGGTCGACAGGATCTCTTCGCCGTCCATGCCGAGCGCCATCAGCAGCGACGTCACCGGAATCTTGCGGCGGCGATCGATGCGGGCGTGCACGACGTCCTTGGAATCGAACTCGATGTCGAGCCACGAACCGCGATACGGGATGACGCGCGCGGCAAACAGAAGCTTGCCCGACGAGTGCGACTTGCCCTTGTCATGGTCGAAGAAGACGCCCGGCGAACGGTGCATCTGCGAAACGATGACGCGCTCGGTGCCGTTGACGATAAAGGTGCCGTTCAAGGTCATGAGCGGCATGTCGCCCATGTAGACGTCCTGCTCCTTGATGTCCTTGATGGACTTGGCGCCGGTGTCCTCGTCGATATCGAACACGATGAGGCGCAGCGTCACCTTGAGCGGCGCGGCATAGGTGAGGTCGCGCTGACGGCATTCGTCAACGTCGAATTTCGGTCCTTCGAACTCGTACTTCACGAACTCCAGCATGGAGGAGCCGGAAAAATCGGAGATCGGGAAGACCGACTTGAAAACGGCCTGCAGCCCCTCGTCCGGACGCCCACCCTTGGGCTCCGCCACCATCAGGAACTGGTCATAGGATGCCTTCTGAACCTCGATCAGGTTCGGCATCTCCGCAACTTCCGGAATCTTTCCGAAGAACTTGCGTACGCGTCTGCGGCCATTGAAAGTCTGGGTTTGGGCCATCGTCGCTCCTTAGCTCTAAACTCGGGACGAGCCTCGCCGCGGCTCGCCTTGCATACTGGGCCACCTTGGCGGCAACCCTCTGTCTGTTTTCCCGGCGCCTGTCGGCGGCCGGCTAGAACGGGAGAAAACCCGTTTCCTGAAGGCCGGTTTTCGGCCCTCAGGAAAGAGGTTCTCGCAAATCTCGCGTTACGCGCTCTCCCTTCGGGCGAAGGGAGTGGCGGACGGCGCGAGGCCGCCCGCCGCTTTTACGCTTACTTCAGTTCGACCTTGGCGCCGGCTGCTTCCAGCTGGGCCTTGAACTTGTCAGCGTCGGCCTTGGAAACAGCTTCCTTGACCGGCTTCGGAGCCGCTTCAACCAGATCCTTGGCTTCCTTGAGGCCAAGACCGGTGATGGCGCGGACTTCCTTGATGACGTTGATCTTCTGAGCGCCTGCGTCGGTGAGGACGACGTCGAATTCCGTCTTTTCCTCGGCCGGAGCAGCAGCGGCCGCAGCGCCGCCAGCAGCGGCAACCGCCACCGGAGCAGCGGCGGAAACGCCCCACTTTTCTTCCAGAAGCTTCGACAGCTCGGCCGCCTCGAGGACGGTCAGCTTCGAAAGGTCGTCTACGATCTTTGCGAGATCAGCCATTGTTGTGTTCCTTCATAAGGTTCGAACGTGTGTTTGTGATAGCGAGGAACGGCCTCATGCCGCCTCGTCCTTCCGGGCGTAAGCGCCAATGACGCGCGCGACCGAGGCCGCTGGCGCATTGACGATCTGGGCGATCCGGGTTGCCGGCGTGGCGATCATGCCAACCAGCCTGGCGCGCAGCTCATCGAGCGACGGAAGTGTGGCGAGTGCCTTCACACCGTCGGCATTGAGCGAGGTGGTGCCCATTGCGCCGCCGAGAATGACGAGCTTGTCATTTCCCTTGGCGAAATCGGACGCGACCTTCGGCGCCGCAATCGGATCCTCCGAATAAGCAATCAGCGTCTGTCCCTTGAACAGCTCGATGATCGATGCGGAGTCCGTGCCCTGAAGAGCGATTTTGGCGAGACGGTTCTTCGCGACTTTGACGGTGCCACCGGCAGCGCGCATTTTCGACCGAAGGTCGTTCATTTGCGCGACGGTGATACCGGCGTAGTGGGCCACGACCACTGAACCTGCGTTCGAGAACGCACCGTTCAGGCCCGTGACGAGTTCGCGTTTTTCCGCTCTGTCCACTGCCTATCTCCAGTTGACCCCAATCCTGTTAACGGGAACATCCCATTGACGAGGACAGGCGTCGGGTTGCCTTTTGTCGGCCGGGCCATCCAGTAACGGATCTCCCGAACGACGCTCGAGGATCCTGCCCCCTTTCGCCACATCGACAGTCAAGCCGGCGATGCGCAGACAAAAGGCAAACACGGTTCGAACCTTTCATTGGAGCAATCGCTCCGTTGTCCGGTCTTCACCCGTCTCATGCAGGCCCAAATCGAATTAAGGCTTCTGGGCCGCCTGCAATCTCGGACAGGATGTCCGGAAACCTTTCGGCTTCCGGTACCGGGCCGCCGACAAGTCGGAGGTCCGGAATTCACTTGCGGATCAGCCGCTTGGCGGCCGATCCAAATGTTCGTATCAGGACGCGTTGAGCGTCGCGACGTCGAGCTTGAGGCCCGGGCCCATCGTCGAGGTGACCGACACCTTCTTGACGTAGTTGCCCTTGGCGCCAGTCGGCTTTGCCTTGGTCACCGCATCGGCGAAGGCGCGGATGTTCTCTTCCAGGGCCTTGACGTCGAACGAGACCTTGCCGACGCCGGCATGGACGATGCCAGCCTTCTCGACACGGAACTCGACGGCGCCGCCCTTGGACGCCTTGACGGCGGCGGCAACGTCGGTGGTGACGGTTCCGACCTTCGGGTTCGGCATCATGCCGCGCGGGCCGAGCACCTTGCCCAGACGGCCGACCAGCGGCATCATGTCCGGCGTGGCGATGCAGCGATCGAAATCGATCGTGCCCTTCTGGACGATGTCGACCAGATCCTCGGCACCAACGATGTCGGCGCCGGCGGCGCGCGCTTCGTCGGCCTTGTCGCCACGGGCGAACACGGCGACACGTACCGAGCGGCCGGTGCCGTTCGGCAGGTTGACCACGCCGCGGACCATCTGGTCGGCATGGCGCGGGTCGACGCCGAGGTTCATGGCGACTTCGATGGTCTCATCGAACTTCACCGAGGAACGGTCCTTGAGCAGCTTCAGCGCATCACCCAGGGCATAAGCCTTGTTGGGATCGATGCCTTCGCGGGTCTTCGATACACGCTTTGCAATCTTTGCCATGATCTTAGCCCACCACTTCCAGACCCATCGAGCGGGCGGAGCCCTCGACCATGCGCATGGCCGCTTCGACGTCGTTTGCGTTCAGGTCTTTCATCTTCGCGGTGGCAATCTCGCGGACCTTGTCACGCGAAACCGTACCGGCCTTGACCTTGCCCGGCTCCTTGGAACCAGAGGTCAGGTTCGCCGCCTTCTTCAGGAAGTAGCTCACCGGCGCCGTCTTCATGACGAAGGTGAAGGACTTGTCCTGATAGTAGGTGATGACAACCGGAACCGGCGATCCCTTTTCCATTTCCTGGGTCTGCGCGTTGAACGCCTTGCAGAACTCCATGATGTTGATGCCACGCTGACCAAGCGCCGGGCCGATCGGGGGAGACGGCGTAGCCGATCCCGCTTTCACCTGGAGCTTGAGCTGGCCTGCAATTTTCTTAGCCATCTCTTTTCCTGCCTTTGTCTATGCCGGTCATGCCGGCGGTTGCAGTCTGGTGGTGCGATCCATGCGGCCGGCTAAAGCCGCATTCGTCTCCCACCGTTCTCAGGCCGCGCTTCCGCGCCGCCTCCCCTGATCGCCAAACCGGCTTCAGGGATTTCGGATCAGCCCTTTTCGACCTGCCCGAATTCCAGATCGACAGGCACGGCGCGCCCGAAGATCGAAACTTCCACCTTGAGCCGCGCCCGCTCCTCGTCCACTTCCTGGACGAAACCGTTGAACGACGCGAAGGGACCATCCGAAACGCGGATCGCTTCGCCGATCTCGAACGTGACCGAGGGCTTGGGCCGCTCGACGCCTTCCTGCACCTGGTTCAGGATGCGCTGCGCTTCCGCCTCGGTGATCGGCACCGGCTTGGAGTCACCCAGGAAGCCGGTGACCTTCGGCGTGTTCTTGACCAGCGAGAACACGGCGTCGGTCAGATTGGCCTTCAGCAGCACATAGCCCGGGAAGAACTTGCGCTCGGCATCGACCTTGCGGCCGCGGCGAACTTCGACGACCTTCTCGGTCGGAACCACGATCTGGTGGATGTCGGCAGACAGGCCCTTCTGCTTGGCCTTGTTCTCGATATCCTCGGCGACCTTCTTTTCAAAGTTCGAATAGGCGTGGACGATGTACCAGCGCGCGGTCATTTCAAGACTTCTCCGTAATCGCCGGACTTAGCGTCCGATGCCCAGAATCTGTTCGACCGCGAGGCCCATGAGCTGATCAGCGGTGAAGAAAAAGATCATCGCGATCACTGCGAAGGCCAGAACCATCACCGTCGAGATCATCGTTTCGCGCCGCGACGGCCAAGTCACCTTGGCGGTCTCCGCGCGAACCTGCTGGAGAAAGACGAAAGGATTTGTGGTTTTCGAAGCCATATGCCGCTCTGTCTTCAAGACCCGTTGGCCGGGTCTCCTGGATGATCCCGCTGGCCGGGACGTGCCGCCTGAGCGAATTTCGCGCCGAATCAGCGCAATCATTTCGCCCATGCAAATCAGACGCGTAAAGCCGGTTTCCCAGCTCCACGCGTCGCGTGTCTGTTTCGTCTACATAAAACCGATTCTTGATCCACGCAAGTGGCAAGTCTCCGCTTTATGACCAAACACCGCCTCGGAACCATCCAGTCGTTCCGTCCCGGCTATGGCGCTCTTATGCCCCAATCGACCCTATATGGCAAGCGGGTCGCCGATTTTCAAAGGCCGGACCATGGAAATATCGTTTTGAACGCCATTCCGAAACGGCGAGACATTGGGTTGAATGCCATTCAGGGAATGGCACGGGCAGCAGGGCTCGAACCTACGACCTGCGGTTTTGGAGACCGCCGCTCTACCAACTGAGCTATGCCCGTACGTGCGCATGTCGGCGCAGCAGGCGCTTCCTAAAAGCTTCCGCACGCTCTGTAAAGAGCGGTTTGCATGCAAACACGCCTTAACCTCTGCGCCAGAAATCGGGATAGTCGACAACCAGCCCGTTGCGGTCGATTTCAAGTTCCCGCCTGAAGTCGCTGGCGCGCGATTCATAGAGATATCGCCTGCCCTCTTCGAGGCATGTGTAGCGCTGCGGGTTGGCGACGACCGTGAGGGCGGGGAAGTCGATGAAGGCAGTGGTTATCTCGGCACTCTGCCCGGCGGAAAGCTGCAATCGCCGGATCGGCAGCGTGTTGGTGAACGGCGTGATGGTCAGGTCGGGATCGAAAATGCCGTCGAGCTCCGGCATCGGCAGGCCGTCCCTGGTCCAGCGACCATCGCCATCGGCGGCAAGAACAAGCGTGCGGCCGCTACCGATCATATCGACAACGACACGCCTGGCGTGCCAGCCGACATCGCAAACGATGCGGTAACGGACGGCAAAAGGCGTTTGCCCGGAGCAGACTGCGACAGAGTCGGCCGAGACCTCCCCTGCCCGCTCCTGCAGCACCAAATGTTCGAGACCCGGTCCGTCCCACTCGCGCCAACGTATGATCTTCACATCTTCCGGCATCAGCCCAACACCTCCATGGCGAACTGGACGCTAGTTTGTACCCGGTGGCTGATAGGGGCCGCCCGGCACACCCCAGCCCCAGGCCGGCATCGGTTCCGTCTGCGGATCGCAGGTTTCGCCGAGATTGGAGTTCATCTTGGCCAGGCGCGATCCCCATTCGACATAGCCCATGAAGGCCGAACGGAATTCCGGATCGTCAGGCAGGCCGACCGCGTCGGCTGCATCGGCCAGGAGGCTGATCCAGCGGCGGCGCTGCTCTTCGCTCAGATGCTTGCCCAGATGGTGCATGACCATCTCGCGGTGGCCGCCGAACTGCTCGCTGTAGGTCTTCGGTCCGCCGAAAACCTCGCCGATGAAGGCCGCGACATGGGCGGGGTGATCCGGCGACATGGTCTTGAACACCGGCCCGACGATCGGGTCCTGCGCCACCTTGTCATAGAAGGTCTGGGTGAGCCGGTTCAAGGCCTCGCTGCCGCCGGCCCATTCGTAGAGTGTCGGGATATCCTGGCCCATTCTCGATCCTCCGCCTGCCTGAAGCCGCCAGCAGCGACGATAGCGGAAAAATCGAAAGCGGCTCAACCTGCCTCGATGGCCAGTTTCGGGCTCCGTCGCCCACTACAATTTGGCCGGCGCGTCAGCCTCGGCATTGGCGGAAGGCCGGATCCGGCAATTCTCGGGTCTTGGCACCGCCTCGCAAATGGTGGCGCCGGTCAGCGCGTCGACCGATTGCAGGCTCGTCGTCAGGCCGACCTTCAGCATCATGTCGGGTTCCAGCCGGCGCTCGACCGAGCGCCGCTCGATCGACGCGAACAGGGCGGAACTGATCGCCATCTCCTCCAGGTAGGCCTTGACCATCAGCTTTTGCCCCATCGGGTAGAGGCTAAGTCGCGCCTGGGGACCGACAAGCCGCCTGATGCCGCCGGCAAGCATGAACGCGCAGGCCGAATCGCACTCCACGCCCGCATCGATGCTCAGCCCGGCATAGGCGCCCTCCTTGGCCAGGCAATTCCACGCTCCTGGGTCACAGCCGACAAAATCGGTGCGGCCAACGGCGACGTCGAGCTTCTTTTCATGGATAAGCCGTCCCGCCGCCAGGGCACTGAACAGGTCGCCTCCCTTCGAGCTGATCACGACAGGCAGTTGCCGTTTGCCGAGCGTGGCGAGCAGCTGGCGCAGCTTCTGCGGGGTCTGGGGGGTGATCGCGCCTTCCGCCGAGATCCATTCCGGGCAGTCTGGATTGCAGAGCGGATTGGTGCCGCGAACGACAACGAAGCGCATGTCTTCATCGCGCCGCGCCGCCTCGGGTTCGATCGCTGGCGGAGTAGGCCTGGCCGCGGTCGCCATCAGGCCACCAGGCTTGTTCCCCGGCACCTCCCGGCAATTCGTGGCCAGGCGGCCGGGTTCGCACAGGCTCGCCGCGGTCAACAGGCCCACGGCGTCCGTGCTGGTGACCAGCTTCATCGCCAGCATGTCATCGAGGGCGATCTGGTGGATTTCGCTGGCCGGGGTGCCCTTCATCGTTTCGAGCATGCTTTGTTCGATGCCCATCTGGTCCAGGTAGGCCGCCAGCTTTTTCTCCACCGACTTGCTCATTTCGTAGGTCTTGTAGCTGCCGGCGTTCTTGCGGCTGACGATCTTCGTGTTGAGGATCTTCTTCTTGCCCCCGACGATCCGGTAGGTGGTCCGGTATTGCAATTTCGTGCGGATGTAGGTCGTGGTGATCTGATGGACGCCGAGATAGGCCCATTCGCCAGCCACTCGCCTGATGCCGCCGGCAAACATCAGAGGACAGGCGGAATTGCACATGGCGCCATAGTCGATGACATCGCCGAAGTAGCGGGCGTCACGGTCCTGGCACCCCTTCGCGTCGGGCTGGCAGCTGGAAAACACCGTCTTGCCGATGGCGATATCGAGCTTGTTCTTGCGGATCAGCCGGCCAAGCGTCAGCGCCGCCTCGACATTGCCGCCGGGAGAATCCACGACAACAGGCAGTTTCCGCCCGCCAAGCGTCTTCAGCATGCGTTTGAAGAGCGCCGGAGTTCCGGCTTCTATGGAGCCCTCGGCCGATATCCATTCCGGACAGATCGGCTCGCACCCCGCTGCGTTGCTGCGGACAATGCCGAACCGCATCGTCGGCCCAAGATCCGGCGCCGCATCCGCCGCGAAGGCTGCCGGGCCTGTGGCAAGCAACGCAATCAGCCAGGTCAGAGCCAGCGGCCACAATGCCCGACGATGAAAATACCGCCTTGGAACCATTTGGAAAAAGCCCCTTGATGCAACCTATACTAGACGAGGTCCAGAGCCTTGCAACAGGGTTCGGCCGACGGGGCGGCAGCCGGTAGCCTGGCAAACAAAAAGGGCGGCCCGAAGACCGCCCTTTCTTGTCGATCCGGCGAATGCCGGGCTCGGTTATTCCTTGATGGTGACGACGATGCCGGCACCGACGGTGCGGCCGCCTTCACGGATAGCGAAGCGCAGCTTCTCTTCCATGGCGATCGGCACGATCAGCTCGACATCGACCGTGATGTTGTCGCCCGGCATCA
>NZ_RZQP01000123.1:0-18655 GCF_003998165.1 Mesorhizobium sp. M7A.F.Ca.US.007.01.2.1
GTCGTGGGAAAGAACATGGACGGCCATGGCCGCTCACATTGAGGGCGCCTACCGACGCAAGAAGGTCGTCCCGTTGCGCAGGAGCGCATAGCCGTGTTCGATTGGCTGATCGTCGGCGCGGGGTTTGCCGGCAGCGTGCTTGCCGAAAGAATAGCCTCGCAGCGTCATGAAAGCGTTCTCTTGGTCGATCGCCGCAGCCATGTCGGCGGCAACGCCTATGATTGCTATAATGAAGCCGGCATCCTCATCCACCGCTATGGGCCACATATTTTTCACACCAACAGCCAGTCGATCGTGGACTACCTCTCGCAGTTCACCCAATGGCGCACATACGAGCATAGGGTTCTGGCGGCGGTGGATGGGATACTGCTCCCCATCCCGATCAATCTGGACACGATAAACCGCCTTTATGGCCTCGAACTGAATTCTGCACAGTTGGAGGAGTTCTTCGCGTCGCGACGCGAAACGGTTGAGGACGTGCGAACGGCCGAGGATGTTGTCGTCAGCACCGTGGGACGCGAACTCTACGAAAAATTCTTCCGTGGCTACACCAGAAAGCAATGGGGCGTCGATCCGAACCAGCTGAGCAAATCGGTGACGGCACGAGTGCCGACCAGGACCAACCGCGATGACCGATATTTCAGCGACAGCTTCCAGAAGATGCCTGCCGGCGGATACACGAGGATGTTCGAGCGCATGCTCGACCATCCGAACATCAAGATCATGCTGCAGACCGACTTCCGCGAAATTCGTGACGAGATACCGTTCAACCGCCTGATCTATACCGGCCCGATCGACGAGTACTTCGGCTGGCAGCTGGGGCGTCTTCCTTATCGTTCGCTCCGCTTCGAGCACGTCACCCTCGACCAAGAGCAGTTTCAGCCGGTTGCCGTCGTCAACTATCCCCAGACGGAAGATTACACCCGCATCACCGAGTACAAACATCTGACCGGCCAGCAGAACGCGCGGACCAGTCTGACCTACGAATATCCCACCGATATCGGGGACCCGTACTATCCGGTGCCGCGGGCCGAAAACGAAGAGCTCTTCAAGCGCTACGAAGCGCTTGGCGCAACCTGTCCCGACGTGTGGTTTGTCGGTCGCCTGGCAACCTACCGCTACTACAACATGGATCAGGTGGTCGGGCAGGCCCTGGCAACCTTCGCCCGCATCCAGAAGAGCGTCCCGGAATGGGCGAGCGCGGGGAAGGCGTCGTTGGCCGAAGGGGCGCTGTAGCTCGCCCACCCGGACGTACCTGGGAGCATCGAGCGTGGCAAGGCGGCGCCGACAGGCGCTCGCAACATCCCTCGTGCCGCTCATGTATTAACGCGTCAGGTTCGCCGCGAACAAAGCTCGCTGGCGGGCCAATTCCTCCGCGATGGGCTTGCGGACGTGCCGACTGCCGTCCGCCTGGACGACCGAAAACAATCCCACCTCCGCATGCCGCGAATTGTCCCAGCCCGGATAGGCGGTTATCGGGTATAGGCAAATACCTTCGATCGGCGCTTCGAAGTCAATTGCGGCACGCACCTCGTCGCAGACATAATGGAGCCACGCCGCCCCGCCTGATCCCTCGGAGCCGGTCTCGGCGATGAACATCGACTTGCCATATCGATGCGCGACCTCGATCAGCATCTCGGATAGGGCACGGTACTCGTGGTGCCCCATGGGAATCGTCGGCCCGTTGAGGTACCACTGATTGTGCGGGTAGAAATTCAGGCCAACGACATCGACAACATCGTCGCTGCCCCCCAACTCGGGCTCTGCCCGGCCCAGCAGCATGTCGTAAGCTTCGAACTGTCCGAGACGGGCATTTTCGGCCCGACGCCGTTCGGTCCGCGTTCGGTCGCGAGGAGCAATGTGGATAAGCGGCTCGGCCCAGACAAATCTGCAAGCGGGATCGACCTCGCGCATCGCGCGAACGCCAGCTATTGCAGCTCTCACGAGGTGCCTCTTGAACCATCCCCGCTTCTTCGGGCCAACGCGCGGGAAATAGCCAACCTCAACAGCCCAGGCGAAAAACGAGATTTCGTTGATCGGGCACAACAAAGGCGCTGTACCGGCGATTGAACGATGAACCCTCACAGCTTCTGCAGCGAACGAGGCATAGGCATCGATGAAATGCATCGACCCTTGATCAACGTGGTCTGGACATCCGTAGTGGAAGATGTCCCAGATGACCTGGACACCTGCCGATTGCGCTGCTTCGACCATCGGCGTCCAGCTTGACCAGTCATAGTTTCCAGGAGCGGTTTCGATGAGGTGCCAGCGCAATCCGTCGCGGACGGTACGAAGACCGAGTTCGGCGCAACCGCGGTAGTCGCCCAGGGCGTGCAAATAGTGCGAGGTCGCACGGATAAGATCGAGGCGGACGCCGTCCTTGCGCCGGTGCGACGAGCACTCAAAGCCAGCCATGAAAAAACTGGCGAAGGGCGACGTGCCCGCAATCGAAGTCACCTCATTGCCTTCGCTGTGTCGTGCTTCGCTCATACGAAGTCTCCTGCAGGCATTTGGGCTCAGTCTCGGCTGCCGAATGCAGATCGAAGCAGCCATGAGCAATCCGGCTGCCGTATCTCATCCGCCAGGCTGCACTTTCGTCCTGTGCTTAACGGGATGGTTCCAAACCGGATGATCGAGCCTTTGTTCCCGTCGACCCCGTCAGAGGCAGACAGCAGCCAGGGAAGAAGCTGCGCGAGGCAAGTCGGGGGTCAGGCACATGCCGTGATCGGATCATCCAACGCTCCGACGAAGGCAGGCAACAGTCCGTTCAAATTTCGACTTTCCAATATCGATCATGCTGGCGAGAGGGACGCGGCCCGTCGCGTCAAGCCGCTCCGTCGATCTTTGCCGGCAGAGCGCGCGCCATTCAGCTCAAGCGGGAACATTGGCTACGTCAGCAAGTTTGATCGCCATAGCAAGGGGCCGCAGGGCGGGCGCGCAGATGAGACATCTGCTCAAAGAAATCCTGGTCGAGATCGCTGAAATCCTTCCAGCGACGGCTCAAAAGCGCGACAATTCGGCCGAAGCACTGCCCGTCCATGCGCCGAACTTCCCCCACGATCGGGAGCCGGTTATTCGGGCAGACCCTTCCTACGAGGTGCCATCGCAACGCGCCGACGATCGGCATAAATCAGTCGCAGTTGAGCAAGCCGCAAGCTGTATGGAGGGATGCGGCGCCGGCTCGGATGATCTTACCTTTGCCAGTCACTGCAGATGAACCCACGGTCAAGGCTCACGCCTCTGACGGGCACGGCGTCGAGTGCCGAGCGAACGGCTTCAACGTTTGAGGTGTGGGGCCGGGCTTACGGCCTGAAGATCAACGGCGGTTGGCCTGCGCCTCTTCATCGCGCCATCGCTTCGGTCCGCCTGCGACGCTACGCGGCACAGTCGCGCGTGAGCCAAACCGTACCCACGGGTCAATCTCTTCTCCCAAGAAGGCCGCGCCATGGAGGGACCAATAGCGCGGCCCGGCCGAGGTATGACCCACTAGCCTTCGTCGGATGCCAGTGACAATATCCCACCAGGCGCCACCTGCAGCAGTTCCCTTGGACGGTCCTGTTCTGGCAATGAGATGATCCAGCCATAAGGTGCGCGGCTCAACAGCCTCTACCCCGTAGCATGTCTTTAAAGTGGCTTCTTCGAAGTGCGCTCCGGAGTGCAGCAGCCACATCACACGGGTTTTGTCGTCGACGCTGCCTTCTAAAGGCGCGTGGTAGCGGGAGCAGTCATGACACCCTCCGATGGGGCGGAAGCATGTTCTTCGCTCACAGCCGGCGGAGCCCAGAAACTACCGCCGCGAGAGCAATAATATTTTCAGTCGAGATCATGTGATCGGCAGAAGCATTCTAGTGCCTCTCTTTCAGAAATCGGGCTTCACGAAGCAGCGAATTCCAATCCGTGCCGATAAGCTTGATCAGACCGCGCGCATCCGGCTCTGAAATGCCGACTTCTTCAGACAGACGGCGGGCAAGCAATTGCTGATTGCCCTTTTCGACTCGGCCATCGCCATCCTTTTTCATTGGGTTCCTCCTTTGGGAAGCCAACTTGCGGAATGACCTTTCGTTTCACGAAACAAGAAAAAAGCCCGCGTCCGATTCGCGGCAGCGAGGATAGCGCCATTCGCTAGGGACTGTCGCAGGCGGTGCAAAGCAGGTCCACCTGGGGCGAACCAACACCGCACACCTTCGATAACGTACGCAAACCGGGTCCCAACAGAACCTGCGCGAACCCCGTGCAAGCCGCGCCGAAACGCCCCGCAGCCCCTCAGAATTAATGGGGATTGGCATCGGGGGTGTGTTTTGGGACGTGGGCGGTCAGGCGGGTCTCCTGACCTCCATGTTGAGGAAATGCTTCGGTCCGGGGCCGCCACGGTCCTCGAACGTAGCGGCTATGACGCCAGGGCCTGGCATTTCAAGGGCCGCTATGGGAGATGGTCCAAGGGCGCGGGATGCTCGGATCAAAAACCGCGGGAACGCGGCCGTATCTTCTTTGATCACTGCCTGATGAACATGCCCGTATAGGTCTGGCCGGCGAGCGTATGGGTTGCGGACAGCGTGCCGTCGGGCATCATCCTAAAACTGACGTCCGCGCCATTCGGGAGGCGCCCCAGCTTCAACGTATTCCCTACAATTTTTCCTTCGCCCGCGGCCTCACCCGGATTGTCATCGCTCAGAATTCCCCATGCGTAGGTTACGGTCACCTTTCCGTTTGAAGAAACAGATTGAACAGACAGTTTACCTTCATATGTGCCTTCCAATCGCCCGACCCAATTGCCCGAAAAAGCGGCGTACTTTGTTGGAACGCCCTTTGAAGGAGGAATGATTGCCACGGATTGATCCATTATTGCCGGGCCGGGGGGAACAACGGCAGGATCCAAGGCGGATTGGGAGGGAATGGCAGCAGGTTCGATAGCGGCGGATTGCAGCGGTTCAGGAGCCGATTGGCACGCGGGTAGGGCAAGTGCTGCGAAGGCCAGTATAAGGTTCCGCATCAATTTCTCCACATCGTTTCCGAAGGACATATCCGAAAGCCCACTGATCGGCAGAAAGTTCCATTCCCCACCAGGCCGGATTTTGGAGACGCCTGATGAACCATGAGTGACCCCAATAGATAGCCGCTCGTCAACCGTGTAGCGACATTGCACGGCCGCACCTCAAGCGGGCTCGTTGAGATGCCCATTTGCAAGGCCGGATTTCTCGCTTCAGGTGAGACGCCTTTTGCCTGATGCCTGGCCGGAGCCATCTGGCCCTCATAGGTGAGGTTGCAGCGTCAGGCCTTGGCGGATCAACCACCTCATGTGATGTCGCAGCGACCATTGCGAGCGCAGCCTATGTCATAGGTTAATGCGCTGCTCGAGGGGCTCGATTATGGGTGTGCAGCACTCCTGTGCCCCGTGCAATGAAGTCCCGGCCAAGGACCTGCCTCGGCATCCTGAATTCCCAGTTCCCGACCAGCAGTCCGGCGCCTCGTTACGGCTATCCGGAACTTTTGACGCGGATGCAAGTTCGATAACCAACATCAGCTAGGTAGCCACTTTGTCACCCACTTCATCCTCGGATGTACTTATCCGCAAGCTCCAAAGCATCTCGGATCTCCGAGAGGGCGATATTGATGTTTTGAAAGACATCCAAATTCAGGAGAAGGATTTTCTTGCCAATTACGACCTGGTGAGTGAGGGTGACCGCCCTGTCAATTCGTTCGTGGTTTTGGATGGCCTGCTCGGTTCCACCAAACTTACCGGCGATGGCAAACGGCAGATTACATCCTTCTTTGTGGCTGGGGACATTCCCGATCTGCATGGACTGCATCTGTCGGTCATGGATTGCAATTTCACGACCCTGACAGCAGCCAGACTGGGCTTCATGCGACATGACGCTCTTCGAGCCATTTGCGAACAGCATCCCCGAATCGCGACGGCTTTTTGGCGCTCGACGCTGATCGATGCAGCGATTTACAGGGAATGGGTAACGAATGTGGGACGACGAGAGGCCTATACGCGCATGGCTCACATCTTGTGCGAACTGATCTTTCGCTTGCGCTCGGTTGGACGCATCCAGGATCACGTCGCGGATCTTCCCATTACCCAGGCAGCACTTGGCGATGCATTGGGCTTGTCTACAGTCCACGTCAACCGAATGCTTCAGGAACTTCGACGTAGAGGCCTCATCGCCACCACAGGCCCAAGGGTGCAGGCTCTTGATTGGCCCGGCCTCACTCGTGCAGGTGATTTCGAAACGACCTACCTGCACCAAAGGAACCCCGCAGCTTAGTGGTGACGGAAGCTTTCGGATGGCACGATTTTTCTTTGATAGTGGCGATCACGATGTGGTCATCCAGGACGAAATCGGCATCGAATGTGCCGGTCTGGAGGAGGTGCGCCGCGTGGGCTTCGAAGGCCTTATCGACCTTACGAAAGATGCACTGACCGAGGTGGACGGGCAGCAAGTATTTGTTGAAGTGCGGAACGAAAACGGCGACAGGATTCTGAGGCTGAGCATCTCGCTTCAGATCAAGCTGATGAGATAACGTGCGATAGGACTTGCTTCGACAGAACGCTGCCGAACGCCGGCAAACCAAACGGAGCGGCGACGAAGCCGAATGCCGCGTGGCCGGACTGTCGCACGAAGATGCCGCCGCCATTTGCGACCAGCTCGGGTTCTCCACATTGGAGAAATCGGAAAGCCGCAGCAGAAGGGCATGCCCGCCTCAGTGGCGCAATCCGACTGATTTAATCGATGTCCCGATTTTTGTATGAAGTTCTGGAACGCGCACTCTCAGCGCTCGTTCATGTTGTCTCAGCAGAGGGTCGTCGAGATGCAACGAAAAGCGAACGAGGCAAGCCGGGTGGCGAAAGGCCAGGACCTTGAGGTCGAACATCTGGTCGAGCTCACGGAAATTGACCCCAAGCAGGCACGAACGCTGCTTCGCAGGCATGGCGCCGATTGGCCGAAGCTCAAAGACGAGGCGGAAGCTCTGAAGAAGGAAGACTAATCGTCACCTTCCGAGCGGTTGGCGAGAAAGCAGTTCTAGCTCATCCTCATCCGTGACCCCAGCCTGGTAGTAAGCCAGAATACGTGATGCGCGCCGCTCCTTCTCGGTTGCGGTTTCGTTTTTGATTTTGCTGCGTGCGAAGACGCGACTGAGCAGGGCAAGTTCTGATGGGGTGAAGGCGTCTCTATGCATCGCATCTCAACTCCCGCGCGCCCGTCTCGAGAGCGTCGAGGTGGGCTGAAGCCGTGTTGCAGCCTCTGCGCGTCTTTCGGAGATTAAACAAAAAGGCTGTCCGCACCAGCCAGAAACGGTCTCTTTCGGGTTCACGGCGTGATCTGCCCGGCGGCCGCAACATCTGGCTCGATGGCGACAGCGGAGAAACCGGCTTCAACCCGATCGCAAGACGCCTGGCTCCTCTGTTTCCTTGAACTCTTCCGTATCCCTGGGCGCGGCGACCAGATCCTGGAATCCGAGAGTGGCGACGAGATAGCCTGCTTCGTCGTAAACCTTCGTCACCCAACTGGTCGGGTCCACTCCATCGACAATTCCGTCGAGCATGGCCTCCTTGGCTGCACGCTTCGCCTCTCTGACAGCCTCATCTCGATCAGCCATATCGGCAAAGATTGCAGGCTGGGCCATGCCTTCGATAAACTCGAAGCGAAATTTCGGCATCGGTCGCTCCAGTCATTGTGCCAGCGCATCGGACATTTCTGGCAGGTTTGACGCTCAACGCGGCGGTGTCGAAAAGGATGCAGCGGGTTGATTGCGCGTGATCGTCAAACCTCAGGCAGCATTGCTGCCTCCCATCTCCCAGTCGCCTTGCCAACGTGCGCGCACGGCGATCATCAGTGTGGCCGCTTCCGTCATTCCTGTTTCAAACAACCTGATCAGCTCTCTCGCTACGGCGTTGGCCGCCGCCGTGTCGGGCAAGATAGCAAATTCCTGGCACAGCGCGTCGAACGCGTCGCGAAGGATGTTCAGGTCACTGGGGTAGAGAGCTTCCGTATTCGTGCGGGTTGGTCGGCTAAGCATCAGGCGCTCCTATTCGGCTACAGTGGGATTGCTCCCAAGCAGCGGCGCCCGTTACACAGCCGCTGACAATGGCTTTATGCGGCACAGCCCAGCAGGTGTCATTAAACTATGATGCACGGCGCGTCGTTCGCCCGTTGAGGGCGCATACGGAGTTGTCCTTCGCTGTCGTGACGCAAGTTTCTTCGCAATGCGTCGGCGGCCTAGCCCCGACCTGTTGTCCGGCGCCTGGAACTCTTCGCGACTGACGGCATTATCTAGTCCGACCAACCGGGGGCGAAATGGGAGTCACGTCACGCGAACGTTCGTCTGAAGTGCAGCGCTTCCAGCTTCTGGCGGGGTTGGGTGACAGGATTCGGGAGATCGATGATCCTGCCGAACTGGCATTTGCGGCAGCGGAATTGCTTGGGAAGCATTTTGGCATCAGTCGAGCCGGATATGGCACGATCGATCTCGAGAAAGAAACGATAGTCATCGACAGAGACTGGAACGCGCCGGGAATCCGAAGTCTGGCCGGAACTCTGAACTTCAGGGACTACGGCTCCTATGTCGATGATTTGAAACGAGGTGAGACGGTCGTCTTCGAGAATGCCGAGACAGACCCGCGAACCCACGACCATGCCGAGGCTCTCAAAGCAATCAGCGCCCAATCCGTCATCAACATGCCGGTCACGGAGCGCGGCGGGTTGGTTGCGTTATTGTACCTCAATCACTCCGAGCCAAGACACTGGACGCCGGCCGAGGTTGCTCTGGTTTCGGAAGTGGCTGACCGGACGCGCACCGCAATTGAACGGCTTCGTGCGGAGAAGGCCCTGCGTGAAAATGCCGAGCGCCTGGCCTTTCTGGATCGCCTCGGCAGAGAGATATCCCCGGCGACAGATGCCGACGCTGTCATGGAGGTCACCACCCGTCTACTTGGCGAACATCTAGGCGTTTCGATTTGCGCCTACGCTGACATGGAGCCGGACCAGGACCACTTCACCATTCGCGGCGACTGGAGCGCTCCTGGCTCGCCTAGCATCAGGGGATACTACAGTCTTGCCGATTTCGGTCGCCTCGCTGTTGGCAATCTGACCGCCAATCGGCCGCTCGTCATCAACAACAATCTCGAGGAAATTGCACCAGAGGAAGCAAAGACCTTTCAGGATATCGGCATAACGGCGACGATTTGCATGCCCTTGGTCAAGCAAGGCCGGCTGGCTGCGCTAATGGCCGTTCACGACACGCAGCGCCGCGTCTGGTCGCAGCGCGAACTGTCCTTGCTGGCGGAGGTGACAGAGCGGTCATGGGCTCACATCGAGCGCGTCCGCTCGGAACAGGCTGCCCGAGCGAGCGAGGAGCGGCTAAGGCTAGCGACCGATGCGGCCGCTATCGGAACGTGGGACTATGATCCCATCACAAGGGTGCTGCGTTGGGACGACCGATGCAAAGCTCTCTTCGGTCTGCCACCTGAGGCGGAGGTGACATATGAGAGCGCGTTCCTGGCCGGTCTCCATCCAGAAGACCGCAAACGGGCGGATGAGGCCGTACGCCGGGCGCTCGCGCCGGGCGAGTCTTCCCGCTACGACATCGAATATCGGACGATCGGGCTGCGCGACGGAAAGGAGCGTTGGATAGCTGCAACGGGCGAATCTCTTTTCCGGTCCGGACGCGCGGTGCGTTTCATCGGCACCGTCATGGATATTACCGCGCGAAAGCGGGTGGAGAACCAGCTTCAGATGATGAATGCGACTGCCGCCGCCGTGGCAGCCGAGCTGGACGTGGAGCGCATTGTCCAGATTGTCACCGACGCTGGCGTCGCGCTGTCAGGCGCGCAATTCGGAGCTTTTTTCTACAATGTCCTCGATGACAAGGGGGACAGCTATGTGCTCTACGCCCTGTCGGGAGCGCCACGCTCCGCTTTCGAAAATTTCCCCATGCCACGCAACACGGCCGTCTTCGAGCCTACTTTTCGCGGGAGGGGCGTGGTGCGTTCCGATGATATCCTCATGGATGTGCGCTATGGAAAAAATTCGCCGAGGAAGGGAATGCCGGAAGGCCATCTTCCCGTGCGATCCTATCTTGCCGTGCCGGTCATTTCGCGATCGGGCGAAGTGCTGGGTGGGCTGTTCTTCGGACATTCCGGTTGCGGTGTCTTTGCCGCAGAGCATGAGACAGCCTTGCTGGGGCTGGCCGGTCATGCCGCCACGGCAATCGACAACTCCCGACTGTTCAAAGCGCTGCAGACGCTCAACGCCACTCTTGAGCAGCGTGTGGCTGAGGAAGTTGCCGAACGCGTCCGAGCAGAAGAGCACCTGCGCCAGGCGCAGAAGATGGAGGCCGTGGGACAGCTTACCGGTGGCATCGCCCACGACTTCAACAATATGCTGGCTGTCATCATTGGCGGTTTGAATCTCGTGCAGCGCAAGCTCCGAAACGGCGACACGAACGTGAACCACTTCGTCACCGGTGCAATCGATGGGGCACAACGCGCTGCGGAACTTACCAAGCGGCTGCTTGCCTTCTCTCGCCAGCAGCCCTTGGCACCGACGCGCCTGAATCCTAATCGACTCGTCTCCGGCATGAGCGAACTGCTGAGCCGAACGCTTGGAGAGACCATAGCAATCGAGACGGTGCTCGCCGCTGGGCTGTGGCATGTGGAGGCCGATGCAGGGCAATTGGAAAGCGCATTGCTCAACCTTTGCGTCAACGCACGCGATGCCATGCCCGGCGGCGGAAAGCTCACGATTGAAACGTCTAACGCCCATATTGACGATCGGTATGCGAGAGAAAACGCGATCTCCTCGGGCCAGTATGTGATGATAGCGGTCACCGATTCCGGAACGGGCATGACTGCGGACGTGCTGGCAAGAGCCTTCGATCCGTTCTTCACCACAAAGGGAGTCGGCAAGGGTACCGGATTGGGACTTAGCCAAGTGTATGGGTTTGTTCGTCAGTCCGGCGGCAGCGTCAAGATCTATTCCGAACTCGGTGCCGGAACCACCTTGAAGATCTATCTACCGCGGTCGCATGGCGGCATTCCCGACAGCCCGGCCGCCGCCTTGGCGGGCGAGCATCCGGGACGTTCAGACGAGGTCATCATGATCGTCGAGGATGAAGATCGTGTACGCCTGATGGCCGCAGAAGCGCTGCGAGAACTAGGCTATTCCGTCCTGGAAATGTCGGGGCCACGAGACGCACTTGCCGCCGTGGAGAGCGGGCATGTGCCTTCGCTTCTGTTCACCGATGTGGTCATGCCGGAAATGTCAGGCCGCGAACTGGTGGACAAGGTCAGGACATCGCACCCGTCACTAAAGGTGCTCTACACCACCGGCTACACGCGAAACGCGATTGTTCACAATGGCACGCTCGATTTTGGAACGGAGCTTTTGACCAAACCCTACACGATCGACGAGCTGGCCGAGAAGGTCCGAAAGGTGCTCGATCGAAAGTAACGATCGGCCAGAGGCGATGTACTCAAGCGGCCGACCCAAATCCACTGCAGGCACGGCGGGGCGGTATGATGTCTCGCCGGAACCAGGGGGGACTGCCGCGAGTTCTCTGGAATGGCAAATCATCCGATCACCAGCGCCCTTACCACAATCGGCACACTGACTTCCCGTCCCGCTGCGTTCCTGGTCTTGTTGGCCTACGCAATTCTTTGGATGATTTTCGAGCGACAGAGCTTGGATTGGCATGGAGCCGCAACATTGTTCACCTGGGCGATGACGCTGTTCATCCAGCGCGCGGAGCACCGCGACACTCAAGCGATCCACGCCAAGCTGGACGAGATCCTGCGGTCAGATCACGCGGCTTCAAACATCACCCGGATCGACGATGAAGAGCCCGAGGAGATCGAAAAACATCGCCATCGCCAGCAACAGGGCGATTGACGTGCAGCCTTTCGGTTCCGTTGCGTCAGGCGCCCGCAAGAAGACCTCCCGCATTGCGCCTTGGCGAAAGGTGCTCATCTATCTGGCCATTGCCGCCATCGGCAGCCTGCTCACGGTGTTGATCATAAACCTCACTCCACAGCCGCGCGTTCTACGATCTATCGTCCCCCACCGGTTCGACGCTACGGATCCCCAATTTCCCAAGACGATGAGCAGCTATTCGCAAGGGCAGATGTTCGGTTCCAACGCGGTCCAAACTCTCGTCAACGGAGACGAAATATTTCCCTCAATGCTGCAAGCAATCGGGGCGGCTCGATCCAGCGTCAACATGGAAACGTATATTTATTGGTCAGGAGCCATCGGCTACGAGTTCGCGATCGCATTGGCGACGAAGGCCCGCGAAGGCGTGGAAGTCCGCGTGAACGTCGACTGGGTTGGCAGCCTTCCCTTCGACGAGGACCTGATCCGCATCATGACGACGGCAGGTGTGCGGTTCGAACGCTATCGGCCGCTACGCTGGTATACGTTGGACCGTGTAAACAACCGAACTCATCGCAAGCTGCTGATCGTTGATGGCCGGATCGCTTTCACTGGCGGGGTCGGCATTGCCGATGATTGGCGCGGGAACGCACGCAACTCAAATGAATGGCGCGACACCCATTACCGGATCGAAGGACCAGCCGTGCCCGCATTCCAGGCGGCGTTCGCCGAAAACTGGCTTGAGACGACCGGCGAGACATTGCAGGGCGGGAAGTTCTACCCTGCAGTTGCGGCCGCTGGCGGTCTCGATGCGCAGTTGATACTTTCTTCGCAGCCAAACGGCTCGGAGAACATGGAGTTGATGATGTTGGCGGCAATAGCCGCGGCCAAGGATCATCTGCGCATCGGCATGGCCTACTTCGTGCCGGACGACATCGCGCTGCAGCAGATTCTTGATGCAAGGAAGCGAGGCGTCTCGGTCGATGTCATCGTTCCCAATTGGCTCACGGATGTGCCTGTGGTGCGAAAGGGCTCGCGCTTTTTCTGGGGCGAATTGCTCAAGGCCGGTGTGCGCATCTTTGAGTTTCAACCCACAATGTACCATCCCAAGCTTTTGATCGTCGACGATGTCTGGGTGAGCTTTGGCTCGGCTAATCTGGATGAGCGATCCTTGCGCCTCAACGATGAGGCCAGTCTGAACGTCTACGGCTTGGAATTCGCGCGGACGCAAATAGACGTTTTCAACGAGGACCTGAAGCGATCAAGGCAGGTCAGTCTGGAAGAATGGCAAGCGCGTCCGCTAAGCGAAAAGGTCACCGACTACTTTGCGAGCAGGTTTCGCTCCCAGCTCTGATAATGGCGAGGAGGCGGAGATCCAAAGTCCCCGCGATTGCTCGCCAGGTATTTCGCAGCCTTGCTGGATCAGGTCGCGGAAGCCCTCCCTCCCAGCCGCGCTCGCCGCTGGACTCTCCCAGTGTTCCGCACGGATGTGGAGAGCCTAAAAGACTTCGATCACCTTACGGCTTCTCTTTTTGAGAGCCTGGATGGGTTTGCGGCGAGTTTGCGGCTGCGCCGGCGACGACTCCACCGGACGCTGTGCAAGCCTTGCTTGTCTCAGCCGCGCCGTCTTCTCGGCGCGTTGTGCGCGTTCAGCGTCCAGCGTCTCTTGGCTGATGCGTTTGGCGCGGTCGTATCTTTCCTTGTCATGATTGCGCGTCACGGACACCTCCTAGCCAGCAACAAAAATCCTGCGAACCTTTTTGGTGACACGCTGCTTGCGTTCTATGGGAGACGGCGTGATGGCCTGTGCGAGGCGCGCTTCCTTCAACCGCGCCGTCTTGGCGGCGCGCTCAGCACGTTCCTTGTCGACAATGATTGCTGCAGCTGATGTGGTCTTCTCGTTGCGAGCGTCATTATTGGTCCGCGGCATCTCAGCGCCTCGCCTTAATTCTTGTCGCCCGCAGAGCCATTTTGTACCTGGGTCGTGCTCTAACCTGGTGTATCGCCCCCTTGGGCGAGATTTTGCCTCGATGAGCCGGCTTCATGCGCAGGTGGTTGTCGTTGTCCGCTTGTGGGATGGCCATCTCGGTTCTCCTATGCGGGCCGAACTTCGATATGACACAAGTGTTCCAAGGCAACGCGCAAGCTGCTGGGCTATTTTCGATGCAAGGAAACGCGCTTCAGGCGCGTGATCGGGGAACCGTGACAGGGGGCCGTAGCTGGAACTTTGAGAGCGCAGATAGCGTCGGCGCCTGCACACGGCGGCCCTCTCCCAAAAGCTGTCAGCCGCGGCGGTGCGATTACCGGCAGCAAAGGAGCTTGGTGTCGACGATGAACTTCCTGGCGACGAGATCGTTCGGACTTTGCTGCAGCGCAGGATCCCCCCGCGAGCGCATTAGCTGGGTATTGTATGGCGTTAGGGCCGTTGAACCACCACCGGGGTGTGTCAGTAGCACCTTACAGGCAGCCGCAGGTCCAAACGAGCAGCACCGTTCCAAGCGCATAAGGGACCAGAAGCAAACCTATCGTCACCCAGAAAGCCGGCTCTGCCAAGGCGGCCATGTCCTTGCGAAACTGCTCCATGGGGCTACCCCGGCAACTTCGACAAACGAAAAGAGCTGATCTGGTATGGCCTACGGCCCGCTTTTGGCATCTTCGACCTCCAGCGCATCCATGAGGGCTGCCACATCGCTGGGTTCGCCAGCGGCGTCACCATGCACGCCAGTTCGCGCTTTCTTGAGCGCTTGCTCGATCGCATCTTCAATGTTTCCGAGCTCGTCCTCACGCACCTCGCGACCATAACCGGCCGCTTCGGCATCCTGCTCGAATTGCTGAGCCAGCACGGCGAAGCTCACTTCCTCTTGGCCGGCAAGAGTGCCGACATTCTCCTGCAGCCAGCTTTCAAAAAACTCTTTGGTCGCGTTCATCGGATAACTCCTCCACCGGATTAAGCGCGGCGGCGATCCGAAGTTCCGCCATGGCGTCACTTTCTCAATCAGACGAACAGAAGCGCGTGCGCTGACATTCACGGAAGGCAGCTGAACTTTCAGGTGCCACATGACCGCCGCTTCATTTGGCCTTTTGCGTATCCGGCGCGAACAGGGCTTGGCCTGCCAGCTTCGCGTGCAACGTGCGGGCCAGGTCAAGATGTTCAAGCACCGTCGGCAGCTTTTCGGAGGCGAAGCGCTGAAGCGCTGCATCCTCGCCCGAGCCTATCTCCCAAGCCAGGAGCTGCGCCGTCCTTTGGTGATCGACGATCTGCGCCCTCAGGTACGCCAGCTCAAACGCGGCGCCGTCGAGCTTTTCGAGATCGGAACGGATTTTCTTGTGATCTGGATCGAGCCCTTCGGGAAGTGGAATCTTGCTTTTATCGGCCACGGATTTCAGCTGCTCATTGGCCTTGTTGTGATCATCGACCATCCGATTTGCAAATTCACGGAGGTCTTCGTGGCTTGTCTTTCCAGCCGCGAGTCGCCCGAACTCTATCTCGGCCCTGCCGCCTGCCGTAATTAGCTGTACGAAAAGCCGATCCTGATAATTCGTCTGGTGCGGTGCTGGAACTCCAGGCTTCTCCATACTGGTATCGGGGGCAAGACCGGCTGGATTGCCGATTTGCGCCAGCGCACAGCAGGGCGACACTGCCAGGACTACTGTCATTATGGCGGCACGCATGAACTGTCCTCCATTCAATACCTAGTTAATTGTCGGCCACGGTTTTTCCCGGATGATGTCTAGAGCGTGAGCAAATAGGCCACCAATGCTTCCTTTTCCGATTGGTCGAGCTTCGTTCCGAGCACCAGGTTGAAGAACTCAACGGTATCGCCCAGCGTCATCAGACGGCCGTCATGAAGATAGGGCGGAGAATCCTTGATCCCGCGCAACGTGAAGGTCTTGATGGGTCCATCTGGAATGGCAACCTGGTCGTTGAACGTCTGACCAACTTTGTAGAATCGCTCGAGCTTCAGGTCGTGCATATTGTTGTCCATGAAGGACTGGGCTGGAACATGACATTCGCCGCAGCGGCCCTTTCCCATGAACACCTGCTCGCCCTTGATCTCCAGCGCACTGGCGGTAGCCGGGTCAAGTCGTCCAAAGGGATCGAGCTTGGGTGCCGGAGGAAAATCGATGATGTTCTGCATCTGCGCCATCATCGCGACCTGGTTGGGCCGATCCGGCAGGTTCACGCCCTTGCGGGTGGCGCTCACGTGATCGCCGTTGAAATAGGCGGTGCGCTGTTCGAACTCCGTAAAGTCTTCCACGGAACGCAGCGAGCGCTTGGATCCGTGGATCTGCTGGTTGAACAAGCCGCGCAGGCTGGTTGTGTCGAGCCGGAAGCGCTCGGCTTGCGGCCGCACGTCCGGGGTGAGGTGAAACGCCCCGTTGGTGTGGAAATTGGAATGGCAATCGAGGCAAGCGACACCCGTGCTTTGCATCGCTACCTTCCTGTCCTCGGTCTGGTTGAATTCCTCCTGCGGAAATGGCGTCAGCAGCAGACGAAGTCCTTCCATCTGCACGGGCGTGATGATGCCGTTCATGTATTCGTAGAAGTTGCGTATCGTCAGCAGATCCCCTCGCGACACATCTCCAAGCTCCGGGTGCGTGGTCAGAAATATTGGAGGTGGAAACTCCGGGGTAAGGTGATCCGGTAGATCGAAATCGACGTCGAAGCGGCGCAGATCGCGTCCTTCATCAGCGCCGATCTCTCTAATCTCACTTTCAGGAAAGACCTGACCTCCGGCGGCCTGCTTGACGTGCGGCAACGGTAGGAAGCCTTGCGGCAACAGACCACGATCACGAATTTCCTGAGGGGTTTTCGCTGCCAGGCTGCTCCAGGTTTCGCCTGCCGGCAGTTTCACTCGCGAGCCTTCTTGTACAGCCTTGCGCCCGCCCGACATCATGACGCCGGGCATCGGCCGGTCGGCCAGATCGTAACGGCTCTCGAGCAGGCCGCGTTGCCGTTGTGTCACAGCCGGCTTTTGCGCCTCGTCAGTTTCCTTGACCGCAGAAAAAGGCAAGCTTGGCAATGGACGATACGTCAGATCCGGCGGCAGCGGGTCCGAAGCAACATTGAGCGTGAACGTTGCAGCGCCAAGCAGGACCGGCAAACCAAGATTGAAGATACGCGACATATCCCCTCCCCACAGCGTTGAATTTGGCCCCAACCAGTGCGCGCAAGCTTTGTTCCATAGCTTTGATAGCCCCAACGCTCACGCTCGGCTTTTCGATGATCACCGGTGTCGCTGCTTTGGAGGGTGCGATCTGCGTGCCTTGCCTGCGTACCGTTCTCGCCATCTTCTGGCTGATGACTGCACGTCCGCTGCCGACTCGTGGCCTTGCAGCAGGCCTGCATCGAGCGAAGCTATCTATCCCGACATTCCGGATTGTATCACCCCATCGGCCGACGACCCGTCAGACATCGCCGCATTGTTGATCTGGTCCGTCCCGAACTGAGCGACCTGAACCATCATGGCCCTGGCCTTTGCAATGAGTTCATCGTCGGGAAGAGTATGCCCGGCCTGCAGGGTAACTGTAATACACTCGCCTCCCTCGCCCCGAAATTCCACGACCGGAGCCTGGTCTCGGCTGACGACAACTCCCATCATCTGCATAAAAACCTCCTCGTCGCTTCCTGCATTGGCCAGACAAACGCAACCCAGCTCGGCTATCTAATCCTTGACATAGGCCCCAGGTTGACGCCCGCCTCTGGGCGCCTTGGCGTCTTTCGAATGCTCGGCGACCGCAGGGCCTGCTCCGGATATTTTCTCTGGGGCCGGTGAAGGTGTCGCCGGCTTTGACGGGGTCCTGCCGCTCGATTTCTCGGGGCGGGGTGATATGTCAGTTGAAGACTTGTCTGAAGAAGTCATGGCTCTTTCCCTAGCGCGAAACTCCAATACCAACCTGCGAAACGCCGGGACGTTCCATCGCGATATGATCTCCGTTGTTGAACCTGGAGGCCTTGCTGGGGCGCACCGGCAACGGGCTGATTTCGCAAGACGAATGGCAAGCGGCCAAGGCGCTCGGGCAAGACACAGCCTGACACATTGCGGCGCGGGTATTGGAATGCGAGCCGACGCGAAACGCTTCATTGAGATCATCCATCACGGAACCCGCGGCAGGCAGCAGCTTCGTCATTTCTGCAGGAATGCGTTTTGCCAACGCGGACACCGCGACCATGCCCGTCGCCCGCCACTCTCTCCTGGTGCCAAGCGCCCGCTTGCAGCGCCTACCTCAAGGAGCCTGCAATACAGGCTGACTCCGCAGCTCAACCGATGAGGAACAATATCTCCCTTTGAAAGTTCTGGCCGACCCGTGAAGGAGGTATGAAATGTCAGAATCACGCGAATGGCTTGTCCAATGGCTCAGGGATGCTCACGCCATGGAGGAGCAGGCCGAAACCATGTTGAATGGGCAACTGAACCGGATAGAGAACTATCCTGAGCTCAGCGAGCGGATTCGCCAGCACATCCAGGAGACCAGACAGCAGGCTGCTCGGCTGGAAACCTGTCTTGACCGCATCGGACAAGGATCTTCCACACTGAAGGATGCCGGCGGCAAGCTGACGGCAATGGCGCAGTCGCTCAGTGGGATGTTCGCCGGGGACGAAGTGATGAAGGGATCGCTTGCAAGCTACACGTTCGAGCACATGGAAATCGCCTCCTACACAATCCTGATCGCCGCCGCCAAATCGCTAGGGGAAGCAGAGGTCGCCCAGCTCTGCGAAGAGAATCTGCGTGAGGAAGTTGCGATGGCGGACTGGTTGAAAAGCCATATTCCAGCGACAGCCT